>JBCCBL010000053.1:0-11994 GCA_039034055.1 Verrucomicrobiota bacterium
ACGTTTTAGAGCACATTGCAAAAACACTGTCGCAGTGGTGAGGATCGATTTCAGGGGCAGCGCAAGGCGCTATCTCCATTTTGCACCGAGGCACCCATTGGAGGCGGGAACGCTGCGACCCAAAAAATCTGGCCCCATCCCGTTGGGACAGGGCTCTATTCTAATTGCTCGAAGTCAAAAACGGGGCCTTGGACGCGGCCGCGGGTGTGGCGGCGGTGGTGGGGGTGGCGGCGGTGGTCGCCGAAAAGCCACCGTATCAATAAAGAGTGAACAGACCCCGCCCTCGCTCGGGACTTCTCCGTGGATCACTTCAATACCCGGGATGACCACATTATCCCCGCTCAGGGTTGGGGCCTCAGTCAGTGTAACCACGCAGTCATGGACGCCCGCATCGGTGAGAATCACCAGGGCAGCGTTTGGGGCAGAATTTTCAAAAGACTCGGTGACCAAATCTGACATTTCTTCCCGGGTGACCTCTCCAGCGATTCGAAATGGTCGATCCGAAAAATACGTCAGCATTTTCTCGGCATTTATGAGAGTCAGCGTGCTCTCCTCAAAAGTCATCCCAGCAGCGTTTTGCACAAACAACAGCGTCGGGGTTTCAGAAGATTCAGTGTTTTCTGCGCTGGATTCAATTTCGGGCGCCGTGGGTGAGTCCACACTCGCTTGCAATGAAATGCTAAGCAAAAACATCAGAATTAACGATCGGAAGGGTAATTGTATCGAACGATTCATTTTTCGCCTTTCTGTGATGAGGGTTGAGGTCAAAGGCAGCATAAACCCTGCCGGTTTTCTGCCGCGACGGGTGAGTGACATGCGTTCTCAGAATGTGGACGAGCCGGCGGATTATCCATGGATCACAAGGCTGTTTTCTGGATTCCTAGTAGGATTTTTTCGGGGTCCAAAAAAATCAATCTGAGCGATAGCAGATGATCGCTTTTCGATTCTAATCCGCCAAAAGTTATAAGCGGATTTGCACGGGTATTCTTTCTGAATCAACGCTACGAATTGGCGATTCAAGCATTTCCAAAGAGACAGCACCGACTTCACCGTCATCCGAACCTCAGCTTCCTTGTATCAAAGAAATCAATCTATGGAGCCATGCTAATTTCGATACGTGAAACCGATTCTATCGCCTCTGCATCTTCCTCCTTCGGGTTCGCTGCTCCGAAGCCAGTTACCCGTTCAATCTTTTTAGGATCCAATGCGTAGTAGATGAGGGCACGCCTCACAGCGTTGGCACGATCAGAACTCAATTCCCAAGGGCCGTATTCAGGATTCTCTGACTTTTCTAGCTCCTCCCCAATATGAGCATCGATGCGGATACGCATCGGATGCTGCTCGGTGATCCAAGAAATGTTTTGCATCACCAGGTTTCCCCAAGGGGTAAACTGCGTGGAATCCCCTTCGAACAGCGGTTTGTGGTCACGATTGAAGACCGCCAGGCGGAGCCCATCTGAGGTCACTGTCACTTTCACCGGTGAATCTTCGGCGTCGGTTTCAACATTCAAATATTTCAAAAACTCCTGGACCACCGACTTCACGTAGTCGATTGAATTATCGCCAAGACCGCTCTCCTCCTTACCCGACTGGGTTTCACGCGTGTCAGCGGCGGTGCCTCCCATATCAATCGGGCTGTCACTCGATTGACCACTTTCCATGTAGCGGAACGGATTTTGAAAAAGTTGGACGGATTCGGCGAGTTTGCTTTCGTCCTGGCCAATGATCCAAAGGACCATGAAAAGCGCCATCATCGCACAGAAAAAGTCAGCCGCAGCCACTTTCCAGGCTCCTCCGTTGAGTTCAACCAAAACCTCTTTCGGAACCGATGTTTTGGAGATCCCTGATTTCGATTCCTTCATCGAATCCGTTACTTCGCTCCTTTGACGAGTTCTTCGAGTTCTGCCGCCGAGGGTTTGATATCCTCCTCAATGAGCCTTCGCCCCATCTCAACCGCCATTATCGGAGCCATTCCTTTGGCAAAGGCCTCTAGGCATGCCGCAAGCACTTTGTAATACTGTACTTCAAGCTCATTTCCAAAATGCATGCGCTGGCACAGGGGACCGACAAATCCATATGCGAAATATACCCCAAGGAAGGTGCCAGAGAGTGCGGCTGCTACCTTGTAGCCCACCTTACCGGCACCCTGGTCCAGGACTCCCATCGTTACAATAATCCCCAAAACCGCCGCACAAATCCCTACCGCAGGTAACGATTCCGCAGCGAGATGGAGCACGGTGATCGGCTTTTCATATTCTTCTTCAAGACTGTGAATGTCTGCCTTCATCAAACCCGGCAATTGCTCAGGTTTGATCTTCGCATCAATAATCGGACGCAGGTTATTGATCAGAAAACTCGTGCGATGACCATCCGATACAAAAGTCTGATATTTGCTCAAAATACTACTCGCTGCCGGATCTTCCATATGTTCATCAAGGGCGATCAGGCCGTTTTTGCGGCCAATAGTAAACAGCTCAAATAAGAGCTGGAGCATCTCCTCGAAGTCCTTGCGAGAGGAGCCAGATCCTTTGAGAACCCCCAGGACCGAACTCACCGTCAATTTCAATGCGGATGGGGGCGAGGCAATCACGCTCAGGCCACCGGCAATGCCACAAATCAAAATCCACTCGGAAAGGTGGAATAAGGAGGCCAGCTTACCGCCAGCGAGGAGAAATCCCCCTGCGGTACAACCCAATACGATCACTATTCCTACAACTGCTGTCATCTCCGAAGTATCTATTTGCGAATGCTATTTCGCTATAAATTCGGTCCAAGCAGCAGCAAATTTAATGGATATACCGTATCGACAAGCGAATTGTATCAGGATTCTAATACTGATATTTTATTATCAGAAACGTCAAATTGGCCTAGGCTTTTACCCGGCGTGCACCTAACGACTCACAGACCAACTCGATCTTCTGCCCGCAGGTACATTGGATCAGTATTTTTTTTACTTCCTCATCCTCCATCACCAATTGGACAGTAGGAACATTTTCACCCTCGGAAATTGTTTCTAATTGCTGAGAATTTCCTGCCTTATCCAAGGCGGAACCAGGCTCCGGAACTCTCAGGTTAGAGGACTCCAAGCCACTTTTTTTCTTCACCTTAACAACCGCTTTGGGCTGCTCGGTACGGCCATTTAAAAAACTCTCCACCGTAGCAATGATCCCTATTGAAACTACTTTTGCATGGACGACTGCAGGGAACCACGCAGTCCAGAAATAGCTTGCGCATGGATCTGACAAATACGCGATTCAGTGAGTCCCATAACTTCTCCAATTTCCGCAAAATTCATTTCTTCATAGTAATACATGACCAATACCTTTTGCGGGACATCCGGTAAGTCTTTGATTCGACTGCGCAGAATCTCGAACATCTCACGATTTTCAGCGGTTTCCCGTGAATTCATCTCGGTTGGATCACTAATCGCGTCCGCAACCGTAGGACCCTGGGCGTCATCAGGATTCGTCGTATGATCGAGAGGAACGTGGGTGATCGGCTGAACTTGGCTCATCAATCGAGCATATTCCTTCTCGTTCATTCCAAGATCCTCACGAATCTCGTCCTGAGTGGCTGGTCGACGAAGTTTCGCTTCGAGATCATTCACCCGTTTGCGTAGATCCTTCGCCTTCGAGCGATTTGATCTTGGCATACAATCAATGCGACGAAGCTCATCTAGAATCGCCCCGCGAATCCTCAAAATCGCATAGGAACCGAAGGATTTCTTTTTCGAAGTATCATACTTCGAAATAGCCATAATCAGCCCCTTCACCCCGATGCTATACAAATCTTCAACATCAATTTTTGAGGGGAAGTGTGTGTTCATCCTGGATACGATTGACTTTACCAATGGTAAATACTTCTCAACTAGCTCCCACGGTGGTTCTCCTTGGGCGCTGCCTTGTTGATTCTGAGAGTATGCCTGGGCGGCAGCCTGCATGGGTGCACGCGTGTCTTCATTTTTGGAAAGCATATTTGTGTCTAAGGATGCAGTCATTGTATATCAGGGCTTTTTACCTTTATGCGGCAGAATTGGATGTATCGACAGTCGAAGCACTTGCTTCAGAATTTGTATCGCTCATACCAGAGGTGTCGGCAGCTCTCGCTTGAACTTCTTCCGTATGAGCAGCATGGCTACTGCGAATATTGTTTACGATTATTTGAACGAAGAACTTCATGACAATGGCAGCGAGTAAACATGCTATTGCAGAGTCACGAAGAACGGGGATAAAATTGCTTCCAAACATCATTCCATTAAAAAATGTGACGGAAAAAGCGATGAAGCTTCCGAGACAAATTGCAAATTTAGCGGACTGCATTTGGGACAACTTTGGTGTTGAGGGTTATAGAAGTTTACGAGGAAAAGTTCGCTCTAGGAGCGCGCTCAGAACATCATCAGAATAATCTCCAGCCACATTTTGACCGAAGCTTACGAAAAGCGGACTCAGTCCACTGCGACGAACAATCGGCCAGAGTTTTGTAGCTTGGCTAAGCTCGTCTAAATGAGTAAAAACAAGATGAGTAGCCCCTAGGAAATTACCCATCTTCAATGCTTCACGGATTATAGAAATTTCGTAAACCGTATTGACAATCAAAATACGAGTATCAACTTTCATATCATCAAGGGAGCGACGGACACGAATCCAATCCTCTTCTCGAGAACGGTGTATTCCTGGAAAGTCTAAATATACAGCTTCATTTTCAGGTATCTGGTTGAGGAAAGCTGGGTCACGGAAGAAATTGGCACCCATGACGTCGCAAAATAGCCTGAGTGCATCGTCGGGATTCGGCGTGTCTTGATCGATTTTTAAGACATGGACACGTGCCCCTTTCATCAGGACATCGTTGCTGATTCGCTTACAAAGAGCGGTCGTCTTCCCCACCCCGGGAGTCCCCAGAAACGCCATACGGCCTGATACCGATACAGAATCGATCCGCTCATAATCTTCACGAAGCCATCGGGAGACTTCGGTGAGCGCGCGCGGAACCGGTAGTTCACAGATCCGATCCCACTTGGGTGAATTTTCGAGTGAAGTTAAGAGAGTGTTATCAAAGCCGGCGGTTCTTAAAACCTTGGACAAATTTACATTATCGATGTCTGGTGCATCTCTCCGATAAGACCGCGTTGGATTTTTCCGTATATTTGTTTCATCAATTTCACCTGCCGGGTCTTCTTCCGGCGGTGCAGCGTCCATAGAATCTCCAACGGGAGATGACTCTCCGGTATCTCCCTCAGTTTCTGGTAGGGTGACATTGAATTTTTGCCCAGGCGTATGAGCTTTCATGCCATCCGCTTCCTCGTCGGGAATGTGCGAGACGACTTCGAGCTTTGGAGAAGACAGGAAACGGCTCAAGCCCTGCCCATCTAGTTGGCGCACTGAAAGCACCCTACCTTTTCCACCCATGCGCTCTTGAATTATCCTCACTGCTTCCTCAGCACTCTTAACCACAAACCGATACTTTTTGCCCGGGACGATCTTTGGATCTGGTTTGGCGACAGTGCTAGAGGGCGAAGACATTTCCAGGAAGAGTTATTTACGGACCGAGAGGCAATTAAGGTCTTCTGGACACGCTCCATGCACCGCGGGGATGCATAGGCAGTGGCAAACGTGCATACCAAACGGCAGTGAATCGGGAGACAAAGCCGAGCCGGCTTCCGGAATCGACAATTCTTCCCGGGTGGGATCTGCGACGTTTGCGCTCTTCATTGAGTCACTCATGCCAACATCTAAGCAGACGAGATACCTTCGAGATCAGCAGATTCTTAAGATACTGAATATCATATCTTTAAAAATTTTATTTTTTCATAGAAGCTCTTCGGAGAAAGCGTCAAACGGGTTATTGGTATTCTATTCCCACCCCCCGCAAACTCAGAGGTGGTATTATTTTCTCATTTTCTGAGACATCGGTGTTCATGGCAATCAAGGTGCTTTCTACGAAATATGATGCCCAATCGACGCCGTTTCCTCGCGCAGTCTATCACGACTGCCTCAGCGCTTACCTGGATGCTACGATCTGGATATGCTGCTAACGATTACGAAACCCTTTTCAAAACTTCGGATGTGAGCAGCAGTATGCCTCAACTGGCTCCGTTGCGAATCTCTCACGACCGAATTATCCGAAAAACGGTTGGCCTCCGCCCTTTTCGCACGGAAGGGCCTAATCTCTCCGTTGAACGACTAAACGAAAAAACAGTGTGTCACAATTACGGTCACGGTGGAAGCGGATGGTCACTCTCCTGGGGCTCAAGCAAACTTGCTGTCGATAACGCCCTCAAGACGGGCGCGGATAGATTCGCGGTTCTGGGGTGCGGAGCGCTCGGTATGACGACCGCAATTCTGCTCCTACGGCGTGGCAAGCAAGTGACTATCTATGCCAAGGAACAGCATCCTCGGATCACTTCTAGCGTCGCAACTGGGGTCTGGTCTCCTGAGTCTCGCTTCTGTCTGAAAGAATTTGAGAGCCCGGAGAAGGAGTCTTTTTGGGCCTCAATGTGCCTCGAGTCCTACAATGCATATCAATTTTTGGTCGGCTTACCGGGCAATCCAGTTGAGTGGGCAGACAACTATTTTGTTTCGGACAAATCGCGCGAGCAGCGGAAAGAGGAGCGTGAGGCTTTTTACGCGGCAAATCCCACCGAGCCCCGGTTCGCCCATTTTGAAAATTTAGCAAAGGAGTTGTCCCCCAAGTCCGAAGACTTAGCCGACCCGGTGAGTCCTTTCCAGAAGCCATACGTCAGCAAAAATCGGCGCATGCTTTTCAACATTTCAGCATATTCTAAATATCTGATGGATGAAATCCGGTTAAATGGTGGGAAAATTGTCGAGCAGACTTTTAGGAGCAAAGATGAACTCGCCCTTTTGCCGGAGTCGACCCTAGTGAACTGTACTGGACTGGGTTCTAAAAACCTGTTCGGAGATGAGAAAATGGTTCCAGTCCGGGGACAGCTAGTCGCTCTGATTCCACAGCCAGAAGTCAACTACGGGTTAAGCACCGACGATGCATATATGCTCCCCCGCCGTGATGGCATTTTGCTCGGGACAAGTCGGAATGGTAACTATGGAAGCACCGATCTCTCCGTCAATGAGGAGCAGACTGACCTGGCCATCATGGCTCTAAGGGATGCTGCAGCGGCTTTGAAAGTTGAAGCGCGGAATCTCGCCGCTGCATGATTATTCTAGCCTTTGCAAATCTGAGGGACACTGCTCGATAAGGCGCGGAGTTTGTAATAAGTCCAGGGGGCCCAACAGTATTTTTGATTCTCGGACTCCCGAGTGAGCAAGTTATGACCGAAGCTTAACTCGGTTGCCTACTTGCGGCGAGAATTCAGCCCTTGCAGTTCCGGTGGGATGACAACCTTCTTGCCACGAACTTCCAGCTGACGGACCCAGGCAAACTGTTCTTCCAGTTGACCCGGCGGCACAGCATCTCCTCCAGGGACGAATTCACCGTAAGGGCGATTCTCAAAAGTTTTCAACATTGCCGTCAACCTGCGCTGCATCTCTTGCAATTTGGGCTGGTGCTCTGGGGAGGCCGCGAGATTGTTCATTTCTCTTTCATCTCGGCTGAGGTGATAGAGTTGGTCTTGATCCCAGAAACCAGGATGGTCGAGGCCACGTAGGCCAATGCCCCAGCGATTTAATGGGTTCATGATTCTCGGTAAATTGTTCATCTTAGAGCGTTTAATAGCCTCAATCCGATCGCGGGGATAACGGACCGAGATATATTTCCAATCCTCAGTCATAATCGCCCGAACCGCACCGATCTCAAAATACAGGCTATCCCGCCATGTTCCGCTGGGAGCTTTGCCGTCTTTTAAGAGAGGTTTCAGGCTGATACCGTGCATCAAGTATCCTGATGGGACGCGAGCTGAAGCTAGATCGAAGAAGGTCGGAACCATATCGATGTTCTGAACTAATTCATCACTCTCCAAGCCGGCCGGGATTCCGGCAGGCCAACGCATCAAAAGCGGGATATGGTTTCCATTATGTCCGTAGAGCGAGCCCTTGTCGCTGCTCCCATGATCCGGAGCAAACACCACGAGCGTGTTATCGTCGATTCCAAGTTCTTTGAGTTTATCGAGCATGACCCCCAAGTTGGCGTCGATCCATGCGATGCCATAGTGCTTTTTCGGTTCGAATCCCTTTTGCTCAAGCACCTCCAGGAGTTCCTGTCGTGCCGCAATTACGGCTGGATCCGGCTCTACGGTTCCCATACCAGTGCACTGCGGTTGAGTCATACTTTGAAGCCAGGACCCGTTCGGGCCGTGAAGTAAAGTACTGCAATAGTGGAGGTAAAAGGGGCGTTCTTTATTTTCCTCGAGGAATTCGAGGGCCGCCTCCATGGTCCACTCTGGGTTATGATGTCCAAAGGGTTTTTTCATATTGCCCGGGTAGACATGCTTTGCCCAGCTAAAGCCACGTCGCATCAATTCCTCGCGATAAATCAACTCATTTGAGCGCAAAATGGCAGAGTTCTCGGGGGTGGCTTTCAAATTCTTTTCGAAACGACGAATGCCCATTTCGAAATCTTTTTCAGAAAGACTCTCGGTTCCGTGGGCGTGATACTTGCCCACAAATCCAGTGGTGTAGCCGTTCGCCGCCAGGACGGCTCCGACATTCATATTGTCGTCTTCCAAACCCATGTTGAATCCAATGTGCCCCTGGTCGCCCAGAGGATTCTCCGCGATGAATGACTGCTCATAGGAGGCACCGGCATAGCGTCCGGTAAGGAAAGAATATCGCGAGGGAGTGCAGACAGTGCTGCTAACGTAAGCACGGTTGAACTTGATCCCCTCAGCTGCCAGGCGGTCTAGGTTTGGCGTGTAGGTCTCCCCGCCGTAGGTTGCCAGTTGGTCGAAATCTTGGTCATCGATCAAAAACATGATGATATTGGGCGATTTGGGAGACGCGACCAAGAGGCTTGTAATGAAAAGCTTCAGAATCAGATACAGAAATCTACGTCTGCTTCGGGGGGACGGTTGAGGCATGATTGGGTGAGAATTGTTAATACAGATAAGTCTATCAAGTGTAATTTTTAAAGTATAGAAATCATACTGGCGAGGACACTCGGGCATTCGCCAAGAAGAGAGGGGTAAAAGGTTCCTAGGTGAGTCTCAATTAGGTTTTATGTCGGAAAATACCCCTAGATTGAAGTGATATGTTTTTTAATAAAATAGTTAATTTTTTTCTCTTTTATTGAATTTTGAAGCTTTACTTATCACCGTTTTAGGCAATACTCGCACATGATGAGACACCGCAAGTGCTCTATTTAATGTAATTCTCCTTAAATCTCTCAGATAATTCGATGAAAATATCAAAAAATATTCTAGCGATGCCCATCGCGTGTTTGATGATCTTAGTATCAAACCTCGATGCTCAAACAGATCCACTTGTAATCTCTTTCGGCGGTAACTCCGAAACCTTTTCCGAACCCAGCGATTTGCTAGGCACAACTGAGTTTGAGTTGGGTGGCGTCAGTTTTGATTTTTCTGGATCTGCTACGGGCGGCGATCTGATTATTAATGGCAATGGAATTGGTGTCTCCGGATCCCCAAACGGAAGTTTCATCGGAGCGGGGGAAACAGTGACCTTCACCTTAGATTTGGAAACCAATGACTCCGTCTTGCTGACAGAGATCGGGTTGTTGAGAGGTTCCGCGGCCCTGTCCTATGACATAACAGCAGGGGGCACAACGATATCTAGATCCTTCCCTCTCATCGGGTCTTCAACTGAACCACTTACCGAGTCACTCGATGGCAGCCCTATAATTTTGACAGGTAATTCGACGATCACAATTAGCCCAACGACTGCTAACGGTGCAACCGGCTCAATGAGAATTCAGAGCCTTACCTTCGCGGCGGTTCCAGAGCCATCGATGTTTGCCCTTGCGGGGGGGCTGATCGCGGTGGGATTCACCTTCCTTCATCGCCGCAAACTTAGAGCATCTTCTAAGTAGATCCTGCATCAATTTTCCGAGATACGAACCACGCGCCCCTAGAAAGACGCGTGGTTTTTTGTATTGATAAGTGGTTAGATAGATTGAAGATCCTGTGATCGATCCGTTCCTAACCCCACCGAAATGCAGAAGAAAGTCTGTCTTCGGGAAAGCCAGTCAATCACCCCGTCAGTTCATCCCTACCTCTTTAAAAAACAGGAAGCAGCTTCTATGCATCAGCCCCTCGCAAAACTACTCGTCCTCTTAGGAATTCTGACATTTGGCTTTTCGCTCAAATCCGATAGCCGACCCAACATCCTCTTCATCTTCACTGATGACCACGCTCCACATGCGATCAGCGCTTACGATAAGCGCTTGGCCAGTGTGAATCCGACCCCGGTCATTGATAGCTTGGCTGCCGAGGGGATGGTTTTCATTAATAGTTTTTGTACCAATTCAATCTGTGGACCGAGTCGAGCCGTCATCCAGACCGGCAAACATAGCCATATCAACGGATTTAAAATCAACACCGACAGATTTGACTGGGATCAACAGACTTTCCCAAAGCTCCTACAGGCAGCGGGGTACCAAACTGCTCTCTATGGAAAATATCACTTGAGAGGCACACCTCAGGGATACGACAAATGGGTCGTCCTCCCCGGACAAGGCGCCTACTACAATCCCAGTTTCATGACCCCGGATGGAAACATCAAAGTAGAGGGCTACTGCACCGATGTGGTTACCGACATGGCCGTGGATTATTTGGAGAACCTTCGTGACACCGAGAAGCCCTTCATGCTCATGGTGCAACACAAGGCTCCACATCGAAACTGGAGGCCAGCGATCCGGCACCTCGATTTGTATACTGACCGAGACATTCCAGTACCCGATACTCTATTCGACGACTGGAGCGACAACGCCTCTGCCCTGCATAATCAGGAAATGGAAATCGATAGACACTTGAGTATGGTTGGCGATTTGTTTGCCCACCTTCAGGTAAACGGCGGAAACCGCAAAGCGATGAAGGGAATGACAGAGGCTCAAATACAAGCTTTTGAGGAAGCTTATGGTCCTCGAAATCAGGCAATGCGAGCTGCGAATCTAAAAGGCAAAGACCTCGTTCTTTGGAAATATCAACGCTACCTAAAAAACTACCTGCGCACCCTAGTCGCCGTGGATGAAAGCGTAGAGACCCTCTTAAACACCCTTGATCGCCTCTCCCTGGATGAGAACACCATCGTCATCTACTCCTCAGACCAAGGATTTTATCTCGGAGATCATGGATTCTACGACAAGCGCTGGATGTACGAAGAATCGCTAAAAATGCCATTCATTATCCGATGGCCCGGAGTCATCAAACCAGGATCGCGTAGTGAGCTGATGATCCAAAATCTCGATTACGCTCCGACCTTCCTAGACATTGCAGGAGCCCCAATACCTGACGATTTACAGGGCCGGTCGCTACTGCCCCTGTTAAAAGGAAACGAACCCGCTGGCTGGAGAACGAGCATCTACTATCACTTCTTTGAAAATAGCAAATGGCATAGAGTCGCCCAGCATTGCGGGGTGCGCACGGAGCGTTTCAAATTGATCCACTTTTATCAAACTGATGAGTGGGAATTCTATGATTTGATGAAAGATCCTGATGAACTTTTGAATCAGTATGACAATCCAGAATACAATAGCATCATTTCTGAGCATAAGGAAAGGCTCAACGAACTGAAAACATACTACCGGGATAATAGCGATTTCTCGCTAGCCACTACCGCGAGCAAGGGCTGATCTCTGCGGGCACAACGGCCTTGCCAACCCTTCTCGATGATCAGACCTGTTGCGATTTTTCACACATGAGTGCTAGTCCGGGCCGATGCAGTGCCTTAACTCCGGCCTCTATCTATCAGAAGCTCTCGTTGGCCAAAGATAAGTATGCCTAGCTTTGCCAGTGTAAGCGATTAGATTTCTTTTAATAGTAAAATGAAGCGAGATCGATCAGGCGATGTTGAAGGCAAATTTCAACACATGCGCCGATCGGGGGTATTCGCGCCCTCGGCCTCCTCG
>JBCCBL010000054.1:0-11918 GCA_039034055.1 Verrucomicrobiota bacterium
AAACCGAGCAGTTTGCGTGCAATAACGTCTTCCTTATGATGTTGCTCTATACACGATTGGGAAAGCGCCATGGAAAAGCTATTGATATTCTTTGGTATTTTGATCGTAGTGGCGGGTTTGGGTTTCGATATATTTCTCGAGAATACGATCACGAATTGCGTACGTTAGAGCCAGAGACCAATCTAGCATGGTCACAGTCCGAGTGTCACGAGCCAGGGTTTGCGTGAGATGGGTGAGGATCGATTCCTGGAGACCCTCGACTGAGTTGTCGCAATTTGGAGCTTGGAGCCTCTTCGAAGGTGCTTTCTTTTTCTCAGTCTTGGCGCGCTGGGTAGCGGCCTTTTTTTGCTTCGGTGCGGTTGGCATGGTGTCAGTGTGAGTTCGTTAACAAGTGTCGGATCCTAAGAATGCGGGATTTGCCAGTATTTCGACTTTTTTCGATCTGCGGTTGAAGAAAATCTGCAAAATTTTCGGGTTCCTTGGATTTCTATCAATAATCATCCATCGCTGTGACGTTGCGCAGGTGTGAAACGTCGCCCCATGTGACGAGGGTCCAATCTTCGGCGAATCTGAATTGATTTATGGCGCCATTGACGAGTGAAAATCTTCTGGGAGTTTCTAGCGGAAGGCCGGTTGCCCGGTGAAAATAGCTACGCACGACTCCACTGTGACAGACTAGCAGGATCGTTTTTCCGGAGTGCTTCGCGATTATGTTTTCTGTCGCTGATATTGTGCGGAGGTAGCGCTCCCGCTCGCTTTCTCCGTCTGGAATGCAGTAGTCAGGGTCCGAACTTTTGAATTTTTTGTGAGCCTCAGGATACTTTGCCTTAAATTCTGAAATGGTAAGCCCTTGTAAAATTCCGAGGTTTCGCTCGCGTAGCTGATTGTCTAAAGCGATGGGTAAATTGAGTTCGTCTGAGATGATGTTTGCGGTGTGTTGGGCGCGTCCAAGATCACTTGAGAATATTGTGTCGATCGCCAAGTTGGTGAGTCCCTGGGCGAGTCTTTTGGCTTGTTTCTTCCCTCGCTGGGTTAATGGGCTATCGAGATGTCCTTGTTGTTTTCCGAGGACGTTCCATTCAGTTTCCCCATGGCGGATCGCGTAGACTGTAGTGGTGCGCATTTTTCTCTCTCCGGTAGGATAGTCAGCGGAAATATTCGGGAGCTTGTTCTCTTTTCTTTGAGTAGCTCGTCCGGATCTTCTCCAACTCTTGTTTGCTCATGTTTGACGAGGATTGCAGGCTCAGTCTGAGGCTGTCGAGGGTGCCGGCGCATTCCATCGATAGGGTGCGGTGTTCGGTGATTTTGAGCAATCGATCCAAGGCCGAGGACGCGGTTGAGAGAAAGGTGCAAATGGCGACAATGCCGCACACTATTTTCCACCCAGTGGGGAGGCTAGTAGGCTCTCCGTCGGTTGCCAGTGCAGCAGTCTTTTCAGCGATAATGTCTCCACTGGTCGCGCTATCTCCGGCAAGGAGTGTTGCGAGAAGCCCGAGGGATGTGGTGAGGACGGCTAGAACGATGTGGATTCTGCGGTATTTTGACGCCTGTTGGTTTACGGATCTGAGGCCGTTTTCTAAGTCTGCCAAGAGTGCTTGCCGGTCGCTCTCAAGGGGGTTGGGCGTTTCACTGGAGGTTTTCTTACTGCTCATCGGCTTTAAACGTCTGATTGAGGTGCCGTAGGTTCGTTTTGGCTGGCAACCGGAAAAGCCAATTTGCCGGCCAGTTTTAAAGTATCTTGCTGAGTGATGGTTCTTTCTTTTTGAGACGGCAATTCCCTTGAGGATTTAGAGCGTATAGGAGTCCAAGTCTACGAGAATTTCCCGAGGGCTAGAGCCGTTTTCGGGCCCGATGACGCCCATATCTTCAAGTTCTTCCATGATGCGAGCGGCTCGATTGTAGCCGATGCGCAAGCGACGTTGGAGCATTGAGGTCGAGGCGCGTTTCGTAGAGCGAAGTACATCAAGGGCTTTGGGGATCATCTCATCCTCGTAGTTCCCACCATCTTCATTGCTGGAGTCGCCCCCGTCTTCACCATCCGTTTCCAAGCTGGCTTGGACCTCTTCGAGGAATTGCGGGGGACCGTTTGCTTTGAGGTTTTCGACAATATCATTGATCTCTTCATCCGAGACGAAGGCTCCCTGTGCGCGTACCATGTTGGGGCTACCGGGCGGGGTGAAGAGCATGTCGCCTTTGCCGATCAGAGATTCCGCTCCGCCCTGGTCGAGGATGGTGCGGCTGTCGACTTTCGAAGAGACTTTAAATGAGATGCGGCTGGGCAGGTTGGCTTTGATTACGCCGGTAATGACGTTTACCGAAGGCCGTTGGGTAGCGATGATGAGGTGGATTCCAGCGGCACGGGCGAGTTGGGCGAGGCGCGCAATCCCGGTCTCAATATCTGCGGGGGCGACCATCATCAGGTCCGCTAGCTCATCAATGATGCAGACGATGTAGGGTAGTTTTTTGTCTTCGAAGTAAAACTCGGCTTGGGGCTCGCGAGGGACTTCTAGAGATGAGATTGCTGCGCGTTCTTCTGGGGTCATTTCGGCTTCCATTTGCGCCGCGCGATCCATTTCTTCACGGTTTTTGGCGAGCCGAGCATTGAATCCAGCAATATTGCGGACGCCGACTTGGGCGAAGGCATGGTAGCGGCGTTCCATTTCCCCGAGCAGCCATTTGAGGGCACCTGGGACTTTTTTCGGCTCGGTGACTACCGGTATGAGCATGTGGGGCAGGGCGTTGAAGGCCTGCATTTCGACGATTTTGGGGTCGACCATGATGAAACGAAGCTCCTCTGGGCTGCATTTGTAGAGGAGGGACGCGATGATCGCATTGATGCATACGGTCTTCCCGGATCCGGTAGAGCCGGCGATGAGGAGGTGAGGCATTTTGGTGAGATCAGCCACCATGGGTTTACCGCTTACTTCCTTACCGAGGGCGATGGGAATTTCTGCTTTGGATTCGTTCCAAGCTTTGGATTCGATGATGTCGCGGATGCATACGGGTTGAGACTTTTTGTTGGGTACTTCAACCCCGACGACGCCTTTTCCGGGAACCGGCGCGAGGATCCGAACCGCTTCTGCGCGGAGGCCAAGGGCGATGTTTTTATCGAGACTTGAAATCTTCTCGACGCGAACTCCGGGAGCCGGTGTCACCTCGTAGCGGGTGATGACAGGTCCGGTATGAATTTCTCCCAAATTCACCTCTACTTTGAATTCTTTGAGGGTAGCTTGCAGTTGCTCAGCTTTCGCAACGTGGTCTTCGCCGGTGTCGTAGGCTTCGCTGGGTGGTTCTTGGAGTAGGTGTAGGGGCGGGAATTGGTAGTTATTGCGGCGCTGCTGTTCGAATTTGGCTTTCTCGACCTTTTCCGCTTCGACGATGCGGATACTGCCATCAGATTCGTCGTCTGAATCGGGGGATTCGGTTTCTGGTAGCTCGGCAGATTTTGGCTTCGGCTCGGCCTCGTGGGATGGCTCGGAAGTTTCTCTGGATTGTGGGCTGGTGATTTCCGGAGCCACGTCCTCCGGCCCCGGTTCTGTATCCATTTCAGCGCTCGGAAATTCTGTAGGTTCGGCCTTCGCGGCGTCGGCCTCGGGTGCGAGGGGTGGTTGCGAAATTTTGTAGTCCTTGCCTTGGAAGGCGGGGGCGTTGGTGAGGAGGGTGGGGCGGCGTTTGGCCCTATCGATAGGAGGTGGAGGGAGTTCTTCGAGTGCAGCCTTTTCTGCATCTTCTTTGGCTTTTGCTTCTTGAGCGGCCGCCTCTGCTTCTTTGGCCTCGCGCAAGGCTTCTTTCCGTATGAAGCGTGAATGCTTTTGTTTTGCTTTCGCTTCGTCTCGGCGGATGCGGTCTTTTTCTTTTTCCGCCTCTTTCCTGGCCTTTCGAGCGAGAGCGGCTTCGCGACGCTGTTCTTTGAGTTTAGGGTCCGTTCCACGGTTTTGCCACCATACGGAGAGGCTGTCGCCGATCTTTTGGACGGATTGCCCAAAATTGCTCGATACGGTGTAGCAGCTGCAGGCGACGAAGATGGTCGAGAGTAGGATCAAACTGCCAAATGCGCCGACGATATTTGAAAGCAGGGATTGATAGATGGCAGTTCCGACAAATCCTCCGATGCCTTGGGTAAGCACGTCATCGCCAAAGACACGGGAGTAGTCTTCAAATCCGTGATTTTGGATCAGGTTGAGGATCCCGCATGCGGCGAGGATGGTGAGGGCGAAGGATAGGGTCCGTTTCAGACCGAAGGGGTGGGCGCGTTTGAAGAATAGGGTCGCTCCGAGCCATAGTGCAAACACTGGGTAGATCCAGGCGGCGAGACCATGGATGGCGTAATTCCAGTAGGCGATGTCGGCGCCTACTTTGCCAACCAAGTTTACGTTGAGCCCCCTACCCGCATCGGTGTTTAGGAATCCGGTTTGGTTGGCTTCAAAATCTCCCATGGCGACTCCGACCATAATTCCGAGTGCCAAAAAAATGAGGCCCCAGTAGGGGTGTGCATTGCCCTGGCGGGGCCCACTAGAAATCTTCGGGCTGACTTTTTTTCCCGTCGGCTTGGGCTTTGGGCGGTTGGCAGATTTGGTTTTCGTTCGAGGCATGTGTTCAGTAGCCTATTGGCAGAGATACTTGAGGGCTTTTCTGATTTAAAGGGCTAGGGTTTATCAGAAAAAGTGTTTTTTGGAAAATTAAAGCGGAGGTGTTTTGAAACGTAGCTGATACCCCTGTTTAGGCGGTCCATCTTGCGAAAAGAGAGAGGGGAAGTTGATGGCTCCCGGATTTGTGATTTAAGGCGAGTTCTCCAAATTGAAGGTGTCCTTTTTTGCCCATGACATCTTTGACCAAGGCTTCGAGCATAAGCGACGAGGCTTCGAGATTATACATCGTCAAGAGGAGCATTTTGGGCTGGTCGCCCATAAGTGAATGGCAGGCTTTGAGGAGTTCGACAATGCTGTCTTCGACTTTCCAGAGTTCGTTTTTAGGGCCGCGTCCGAATGAGGGCGGGTCGAGGCATATGGCATCGTAGGTGCGTCCGCGGCGTTTTTCTCTTTGGACGAATTTTAGGGCGTCGTCGAGAATCCAACGGATGGGGCGTTCGGACAATTGAGATAGCTCCTGGTTGGATCGACCCCAGGCGATGGCTGGTTTGGAAGCGTCGAGGTGGGTGACTTTGGCACCTGCTTTGGCGGCCACCAGGGAGGCCGCGCCGGTGTAGCCAAAGAGATTGAGGAGGGTTTTCACGGTGCCTGTTTCAATTTGCTCGTGAATGAAATCCCAGTGCGGGGATTGTTCTGGAAATATGCCGAGGTGCTTGGAGCCATCGGTGAGTTTGGCTTCGAAGGTGATGCCCCGGTAGACCATTTTCCAACTGAACGGGCAGCCTTTTTTACGTTTCCATTTGTTGGCCGAGTCGTCGAAGGTAGCATCGGCTTGGTCCCATTCTTCTTTTGAAAGGGTTGGTTTCCACCAGGCTTTGGGCTCGCTGCGGACGACACGGATGGGCCCAAATTTTTCGAATTTGAGGCGGTTTCCGGAATCGATGAGTGCGTATTCGGACCAGCTTTGGTTGAGGACTTCAATTTGCATGAGGGAGCCGTTCGGAGGATGCATTTATAGGCTCAGCCCGGCTATGCCGTGGTGGCACGGATGATCTCAAGGAAGGGAGGCATGTATTTCTTGGCTTTGTAGGGCCCGATCCCGGATATATCGATGGCGGCTTCTATGGAAGTGGGTTTGACATTGGCGAGTTCGACGAGGGTTGCGTTGTTGAAAATGGTGAACGGTGGGACGTCGCGTGCTTTGGCGAGCTTCATGCGTTGTTGGCGCAGACGCTCATAGAGTTCTGGGTCCTCGAGTTCGACGGTCGTATGGTTCGGTCCGGATTTTTCATTGGTTTTGGCTTTTCCGTTCCTTTGGGGCCAGCAGAGGGGTGGAGGGGCTTCGCCGAGCATGATTTGACTGCCATAAATGTTGAGTTTGAGTTTTGGGAATTTGGGATCGGTGGTGGGGCTGACGAGGCCGGAGCGTTCGAGTTCGACGAAGAGGTCTTTGATAAAGTCGGGGCTTTGATCTTTGAGGATTCCGAAAGTGCTGGTTTGGTGGAGTCCCGATTCGGTGATGTCGGCGGCCTGCGAGCCGGCGAGCATGCGGGTGATTTTTCCTCTGCCAAAGAGAGGCTCCCAGTCATGCCTTCCGCGTCGGGTGGAGGCGCGCGCGACCCCGCTGAGGGCTTTTCTGACGATGGTGGCTTGGGCTTCGGTGAGATCTTGGACTTTGGCCGAGGTATTTTTGCTTTGCGCGCAGCGGTCACAGGATTCGCAGACCGGTGCTGCGGGTTCGCCAAAGTATTTTAGGATGAAGGCTTGTCGGCAGAGGGGAGTGTTGGCGAAGCGAATGATGGTTTCGAGTTTCGATTCGTCCCGAAGCATTTTGTCCCGTAGCGCAGCGTCGTCGATTGGGAGGTCGGAGGGTACACGGTGTGGCTGGAGGAGGCGGGTGCCGCGGGAGCGGGAACCTGGGATGTCGAAGCGCTCGATAAGATGGATCCTTCTGAGATAGGAGATGGCGGAACTCACGGCCATACCAAATCGGCTGCCTCCCATTTCTTCGGTGATGTCGGCAAGGGTCGCCGTAACCTCGAATTGTTTATTTTGCATGCGCTGGAGGACGCCATAGAGATCGCGTATGAAGCGACCACTGGGGTTGTTGCCTTCAATGAAGAATTCTTGGGTTCGCTTGTCTGCGAAGTTGTAATAGAGTTCGCAGACGGAGTTCCCTCCATCCCGTCCGGCGCGCCCGACTTCTTGATAGTAGGCTTCGAGGCTTCCGGGGATTTCGTAGTGGGCGACAAAACGGATGTCGCTGCGGTCAATTCCCATGCCGAATGCATTGGTCGCGACGGCTACATCGACTTTGCGCCGCATGAAGTCTTCTTGGGCTCGCTGTCGCTCTTGATCGCTCATCCCGGCGTGGTAGGCGACGTGGGGGACCTTCCATTCGCTGAGGTGTTCTGCTACTTCTTCGACGCGTTTGCGGGTGGCGCAATAGACGATGCCGGTTCGGTTTTGAACGATTAGTGAGTCGAGGGCGCGGAGTTTATCCGTTTTTCCAGAGACTGGGAGGACGTTGAGGCTGAGGTTTTTGCGCGCGAAGCCGGATACGAATATCTGCGGTTCTTTGAGGCCGAGGTGGAGGACGATGTCGTCGCGCACTTCGGGGGTGGCGGTCGCGGTGAAGGCGGCGATGACCGGGCGCTGATTGAGGCGTTCCAAGGCTTTGCCGAGGAGTAGGTAGTCGGGTCGAAAGTCGTGACCCCATTGGGAAAGGCAGTGAGCTTCGTCAATCGCGAGCAGGGCAATTTTGGTGTTGCGCAGTGATTCGACGAATCCTTGGTGGCGGAAGCGTTCGGGCGCGATGTAAACCAGATCGTATTCACCTCTTTGCATGGCATCCGCACGCCGGCGTTGTTCACCGGGAGGACCGGAGCTGTTGATTAGCGTCGCCGAGATTCCGCGAGATTCTAGGCTGTCCACCTGGTCCTGCATCAGTGAAATGAGGGGTGAAATGACCAGAGCGATTCCTTCCATCGCGAGCGCTGGTAGCTGAAAGCATAGCGACTTGCCGCCGCCCGTTGGCATGACTGCGAGGGTGTCTTGCTCCTGGATGATTGCGCGGATGATGGGTTCCTGGCCGGGGCGAAAAGCCTCCAACTGGAATCGGTCGAGCAGCAATTTCTGGAGATTCACTTCGGTCATTGACTCAGACTAGGGTGAGCATGACGTCTCTTTGAAGCGATTTTTGCGCAAAACGCACGTGTTTAATGAAAAAATGTTCAGTGATTGTCGGACGCTACGAAACCATGCGAACGCGCATCTCAGGCGTCGGGATCGTGCATGACGCGGACTTACGGTTCCATCGGTGGCGATTTCGCGCAATTTGGCGGTAGAGCAAATTTCTGACTTTTCGAGGAATCCAGCGCAGCCATCGGAGGTAGCTCCAGGGTGCTTTGAGGTGTGAACTCACTGCGATGAGTGCATCGCTTGAGTGGGATAGTTCACCGTCACTGGAGAGGTAGATCATGCTCTCAAGGGGGCCGTTTTTGAATAGAGTCTGGTGGAGGGTTTGTCCTGGGTCCGACTGGAGAGCACCGAATTTCAAACGAGAATCCTTTTCATATTTAAGTATGAATTGGATAGAGCGATTACATATTAGGCACTCGGCATCGAACCACAGTACAGGGGCGCTCTGGAAACCATTTGTATCCATGGGAGGAAACATGCGCAGTATTTACGTGCATGCAAGGACGTGGGGGGCGATGGTGATGCCTTTATCGATACTTTAATGAAGAAATCCGCAGAACCGATTCGCTTTTGGAATCCCTATACCGCCAAGGTCGAAGAAGAAGATGTTTATGGAGAGCGCTTCCTTCGCTTTGCCTATGAGACGCCTTTGGGGCGCGTATTCCTAGGGGCTTTGGTCAAACGCGCTTTTTTTTCGAAGTGGTATGGCTGGAAAATGGATCAGCCCGGGAGTGTTGATAAGGTTGAGCGGTTCATCCGTGATTATGGAATTGAGATGAGCGATTACACAGTCCCGGAGGGTGGTTTTCGGCATTTTAATGACTTTTTCTACCGCAAATTATCTGAGGGCTCGCGACCGATTGCCGAGGGGGACGCTGTTTTTCCAGCCGATGGACGTCATCTGGGTATTCCAGAGATTGGGCGAGAGTCTTGGCTTTACGCAAAGGGTTTTCAGTTTCGTTTGGAGACGCTGTTGGCGGGGACTGATTTTTTGAATACCTGGCGGAGCGGGGCCGGCCTTATTTCTCGACTTTGTCCGGTCGATTACCATCGTTTCCATGCACCGGTTTCGGGCCGGGTGTCCGCTATTATTGATTTGGAGGGCCCCTTGTTTTCGGTGAGTCCGATCGCGTTGCGACGGAATATTGATTATCTTCTGACCAATAAACGAAAACTGGTGGTGATCGAGAGTCCACAGATGGGTCGTGTCGGGTTCATTCCAGTGGGTGCGACTTGCGTGGGAAGTATTGTTCTGAGTGAGGAAGTAGGCTGTGAAGTCGAGAAAGGCCAAGAACTCGGCTATTTCCGATTTGGGGGAAGCTGCGTGATCACTTTGTTTGAAAAAGGTCAGATTCGCTTAGGTGGAAAATTCGTCGAAGCCCAGGAACGCGAGATGGAAGTGTATGAGCGCATGGGGCGCTCGCTGGTTTGAGAGATGATTTGATGGGGCATTTTTTTTCCAATACCGATCGGAATTCTGAATCTGGAAAGAGGTTGACAGGTCAGACAGATTCCCAGACTTTCTGCGATTCCTGTGCTCGGGTGGTGGAATTGGCAGACACGCTAGACTTAGGATCTAGTGCCGCAAGGCGTGCGGGTTCGACCCCCGCCCCGAGTACCATTTTTAAAATACCGCTGAAACTCTCAGCATTTCGTTTGAACAGGCCCATGCGCCACGTTAGCTCTCAGGCGTCCACGGACAAAAGCAGGTTGGGGATCAGACTGATTCCCACGACTCCGCTGTGTTGTATTCTGGTGCTATTTTTTGGATTTTTTCCGGTTTCGCACGCTCAGAATGTCGCTTCAATGCCCACGAGTCAGCTTCAATCGAGCACTCGAGATTTGGTGGCTGCCGGTGATTTTGTGCGAGCGCGTCCGTATCTCTTTGAGCTTGAGCGCCGTCTGGTCGAACTCCCAGTCGAGCAGCAGGGTGGGGCGCTGGAGAGTATTTATTTGTTTCTTTCAGTTGCGAATCTTCAGACCTATGGTGTGACCCAGGAGAGGCAATGGTTGGCTGAGGCGCTCGATGCCTGCGACGAGTATATCACCCTCTATCCGAATGGAGATCAACTCGCAATTGTGCTTATCAACAAAGGAGATGCCTTGCGCGGCTTGGGTCAGTTTGCCGAGGCAGCTCCGATTCTAGAGCAAGCTTTGCAAGCCCCAGCGGTTGATCGTCTCTCGATTAATCAGCAGACGGAAACCATCGAAAAGATCGTTGAGGCATACTATGTCAGCGAGAATTGGGATGAGGGTATTCCTTGGTTCCAAAAGCAGATGCAGTATCGAGATTATCCTGACCGTGTTTCGCAGGCAGCCATAGCGCTTGTCGAAGCTTACATTGCGACAGATCGCGTGCAGGAAATGATGGCGTTTGTCCCGATATTGGCCCGAGACTCAAGCGCGCGTTATAATGTTCGCCTAAACGCGAAATTGATCGAGGGTGCCGATAAATTGTTAAAGGAAGAGGCTTACGCTAAGGCTTCGTTTCTCTTCAATCTAGTTTTGTCAAAAGACGAGCTTACCGCCCACCATAAGGGCATCCTGGATCAAACCCTTCAGAGAATCGAATGGATCGAAAAGAATGGTTTTGGAAAGTCGGAACTCAGCAAACTGCGTATCGATGCGCGTAACGCGGAAAATCAAATCAAGGGTCTTGCGGAGATCGCCGATTATTCTGCGGAGCTGGAGTGGCGGAAAGCTCAGACTTTTCAGCAGACCGGTCGAGATTTCGAGGCTTTTTGGGCGTTCTACCGGCTATTGAATGATTTTCCTGATCGTAAAGATCAAATCGAAGATTTCCACTACGCAGCCTTTGTCCAGGCCTCTGAGATTGATTTTGTCGACTATGTCATAAAATTGGGTGAGTCCTATATTTTGAGTGAACCCTACGATAAGTATCGCAAGGAAGTGACCTTCATCCTAGCCGATGTTTACAAGACTGAAGGCCCATTTGAGCGTTTTAGAAATCTAGCTACACAATTCGTAATAAAATATCCGAATGACGATTTTGCAGGTGCGATGATCTATTTGTTAGCGGATGCTTATTCTTCTCGAGGAGAATATGAGGCACTTTCTGCCGAGTTTGGAGAGTTACTTGGTTTAATGAACAGTGGAAGCGTGATGGATGGGCTTTTTTACTGGCGGGGAATGGCTGGAATTTTTCTCGAAGATTACGATCTATCGCGCCAGAGTTTCACTCAACTATTCAATCAGTATGAAAATTCTGCATACTTGGAGGACGCGGAATTTCGAATGGGAGTGGTCCATTTCGCGTCTGGTGACTTAGATCGTTCCCGCGAGTCTTTGATTTCATTTACCGAAAAGTATCCGCAAAGTGTTTTGTTGGGCGAGGCTATGGTGTATCTTGGCGACTTGTATGCGGCGGATGCTGAAGTGAATCTGGCAATACAACATTATATGCAGGTGGAGGAGCACACGGAATTGTTTGATTTTATCGATCATGCATACTTTCAATCAGCACGCCTCTGTGAGGAAAATAAGCTATTCGGCCGAATGGCATCAATGCTCCAGCGTTATATTGAGAGATTTCCCGAGAGCCCCAGCCTCTCAAAAGCAATTTATGAGTTGGGCCGGACGTTTGAGATGCAGGGTAGGGCAGTGGAAGGCTTGCTGGTATTTCGCGACGCCATCCAGGATTTTGGAGACCAGCGGATGAGCTTCGGGGTCGATGAAATTATCGAGAGTTTTCCAAGTAAATATGATGAGCACTACAAGCGGTTAACTAGCACGCTCGGCTTTCTAAGAAAGCTGATGGATGATGAGGTATTTCGAGACGAAGTGATGGGAAGCCGAAGGAAACTATTTGATTATCTTTCCGAGAATCCAAGCGTTGATCGAGAAGTGCGTGATTTAGTCATGCGTAATCGCCCGTTTCGGGAATCCCTGAAAAGTGGCGAAGGCCCGGTTGAAGAGCTTTTTTCGAGATTTCATGATAATTTTTTGCATTTTCCATCGGAGCCGCCCGATGAGATTTTTCGATCAATTCTCGATAAGGCTACCATTGGAGGACAAAGAACCCTTGAGTTGAGGATGCAAAAGGCGCTCGTCGCGGTCGGGGCATCGGAACTAGATATCAATTCATTTTCTCGGGAAGATTTCAAATAT
>JBCCBL010000055.1:0-11704 GCA_039034055.1 Verrucomicrobiota bacterium
AGTCATGAATCAGGAAGACTACGCGAAGTCGAAGGGATTGGTAAAGAACGCTGTAAATCGATCAAGAAAGCCTGGGACAGCCAACGGTCGGTTCGCGAAGCGATGGTCTTTTTGCAGGCCTATGGTATTACGAATAGTCAGTGTGTGCGTCTCGTAAAAAAATATGGCGACGAAACCACAAAGATTCTCAAAGAAAACCCCTACCGTATCGTCAGAGACATCGAGCGCATCGGTTTCAAGACTGCCGATAAAATCGCCCTCAACATGGGTGTCGGAAATGAACATCCCTATCGTGTCGAAGCAGGCATCATGCATAGTCTCCGAGAGCTTGAGGACGAAGGACATACTCGGGCAGAGCGGGAGACTTTGATTGCGCGGACCGCACGCATGCTCCAGATAAAACCAGATATAATTGAGAGGCAGACTCAATCGTTGCTAAAGGCAGGAATCTTAACGGATCTCAAAGATTCTGGACTACAATCGAAGACGCTTGCGCGCTACGAGACTGATATTGTGAAGTCGGTCCAAGATGCGCTTGCTGCTCCGAGTTCGTTGCCTGATATTGTTGTTAACAAAGCTATCGAGTGGGCGCAGGGTCAGGCTGGGTTTCAGTTTGGCGACAATCAGATTTCCGCTGTAGAAATGGCGCTACAGTCAAAAATGATGGTGCTCACGGGTGGACCTGGTACGGGAAAAACGACCATCTTGCGAGCCGTGGTCAAAATCCTCCTAGCGAAAAAAGTTAAAGTGGCCTTGGCTTCACCGACTGGCCGCGCGGCGCAAAGGCTCTCTGAGAGCTGTGATTATCCAGCCTCCACCATTCACCGATTGCTCAAGACTAACCCGGAGGGTGGGGGATTTGTCCATCATGCCGATAACCCGCTCAATGTAGATTATCTGATAATTGATGAGGCTTCGATGCTCGATACTTGGTTGATGGTTTCTCTACTCAAAGCGCTCCAGCCGACAACACATCTTTTGCTCGTTGGAGATATTGATCAATTGCCATCAGTCGGAGCTGGTCATATTTTACATGATTTTTTGGATACACCAGAGACTGTGATACCGCGCACACGCTTAACGACGATTTTTCGCCAAGGAGAGGAGAGTGAAATTGTCACTACTGCGCACGGGATTTTGGCGGGCAATTCTTCGTTGTCCTCCGTCGCCAATTTATCGAATGAGATTAATTGGGAGAAGGACTTCCAATTTATTTTGGCAGAAAATGGAATCGCTGCAGCAAAGAAGCTGAAGGCCTTGGTGAAAGATGTTTTGCCCAAGAGACTTGGTATTGATCCGATTAGTGATGTTCAGGTTTTGTCGCCGATGTATAAGGGCGATACGGGGATCGTAGCCCTGAACGAAGCTCTCCAAGAATCCCTCAATCCTGAAGGTTCGGATACGGCATCAAAAGAGGTAAATCGAGTCTGGACGCAGGGTCACTTCAGAGAACAAACAGGCCGCTCGAAGCCTCGAGCAATACGTCATGGAGGTCGCATTTTCCGAGGCGGTGATAAAATAATTCAGCTGCGTAACAACTATGAAAAACAAGTTTTCAACGGCGACCTGGGGATGATTGAAACGATTGCTCCCGACGGAGATACGTTGATTGCCGAAGTCAATGGCCAACGTCTTACTTATGAGCGCGGAGATTTAGGTGAGATTGATCATGCCTTTGCTATTTCGATACACAAAAGCCAGGGCTCTGAATATCCGGTCGTCATCATTCCGTTGTTAAAACAGCACTACATAATGCTTCAGCGAAACCTCATCTACACCGCGATTACCCGGGGGCGCAAACATGTCTTTGTGATTGGGGATCTCGATTCTTGGAAGCTTGCCGTGGATCGCGCCGATACGACCGAGCGCCTCACTGGACTATCGATTCGGTTGAAGGCTTTTGCCGGTTGAGTTATGCCTAGTATCCAGAATTTATGACAAAATACCCGCTGAAGGTCGATTAGTCTGATTCGCTATACTCCGATTCTGGAAGGACTTGAACTTTCGTATTTATAACCCGAGTGCCGTCGACTTCGGTCACCTCAACATCGAAACGGTCAAGCTCAACGCGTTCTCCTTGTTTGGGAATCCGTCCGGCCTCCTGAGTGATGAGTCCTCCAAAGGTGGAGACATCGTCGTTTTCGATTTCAACGTCGAGAATCTCTTCAACTTCGTGGATCGGGGCCAGGCCCGAAATTTTATAGTAGCCCTCATCTTCAAGGGGGGAGATGAGGCTTTCTTCGGAATCAAATTCGTCTTGGATTTCCCCAACCAGCTCTTCCAAGATACGCTCAAGTGTAACGACACCAATCACCCCTCCGAATTCGTCATTCACCAAGGCCATGTGAACGCGTCGCTTCAGGAGTTTTTGCAGAGCGTCTTCGAGCCCTTCATCTTCACGAAGGCTGACAATAGGTCTCTTAATCGAACGAAAACTGATACTGAGTGGGTCTTGGGCCTGTCGGAAAATATCCTTGATATGAATGATACCGACGCATCGATCTAGGTCGCTCGAGCACAGGGGAAAGCGGGTGTGACCAGACTCTTGGGCAATTTTTAGGTTGTCTGCGTTACTATCGTTGATGTCGAAGATTTTGACCTGATTGCGAGGTAACAGAATATCGTGCACTGTGAGTTCAGAAATGTCTAAAGCGCGATTAATGATTTTGCGGGCAACCGGTGAAACGCTGGTGGTGTCTAGACCCAAGGCACGGGTCTGCACCTCCACGTCGAGGCTGTCGATCTCGCTTTTGTCTTCGACTTTGAAAATGCGATCCAAGACTCCATCCATCCAACTCACCGGCCAGCGTAGTGGGCGCGATACAATGGCCAGGGTGAGCGTTGCCGGATAAAAGACTTTTAGCACGTGTAGGGAATAGCGTTGCGCGAAAGCTCGCGGAAGCAGGTCCGAGAGGAAGTAGTAAGCATACAGACCTAGCAATGGCACAACTAATCCGGCGAGAACCCATGAGCCCAGGGAAGCTTCCGAAAGGGGTGTAACATATTTTGCCCAAAAAATCGCTCCGAGGACCCCGCTTAGGATAATCAAGCTAGTCCTCAGAAATCGCAAGGAAACCGCCATTTCCTGAGCGTTGTCAGCGATCTTTTGCAGCCAGGCTCCATCTTGACTTGAAGATTCCTCAAGAGACTCGCCGCGGATGTTGCCGTAGCGGAGGGCGACGAGTGCATATTCGAAGGCGGCTAAGCATCCCTTGATGCCTAGAATGATAAGAATGAGCCCAAAGAGTAAGAGAGGCTGCATTAGTGTGCCGAAGCGTGGTCTATGAACATTTCTAGGAAGTTACTGCAGAAGCTCGGCCAAATTTGCAAGGAGTCTCTCATTTTCGTCCGCTGTGCCGATGGTAATTCTCAGGTGATTTAACAAGCCGTAGGGGGCCAGCGGACGGACCACGAGACCGCGTTTTTGCAGCGCAGTGAACTTGCCAACTGGATCATCAATTTCCACCAGGACAAAATTCGTCGCGCTTGGTGCCACCTTGAGGCCCAGGCTATGCAGCCCATCGGCCAAAAAGGATTTGCCCGTCTCGTTTGCCGCGCGCGCCTCGGCAAGGAAGGCCTGGTCGTGGAGAGCCGCCTCACTTGCTGCGAGGGCTAGGAGATTCACATTGAAAGGCTCGCGGATGCGATTGAGGAGCTGGACTAATTCAGCGTCTCCGTAGCCATACCCCAGTCTGAGTCCGCCCAGGCCGTAGATTTTCGAAAAGGTCCGGGTGCAGAGGATTTTGCGGCCCTCGGCAATCAGTGTCCTGAGATTTACAGCATTATCCACGTATTCGGCATATGCTTCGTCGAAGACCAGGATGACGTGGTCGGGCAACGATAGGGCGAATGTTATGATCTCATCGGGGGCGTCGGGAACTCCGGTTGGATTATTCGGAGATGCGATGAAGATGAGCCGAGTCTTTTCGGTGATCGCTGCGTGCATCGCCTTGAGGTCATGCTTGTATTGAGGCATGGCGATGGGCACCGGAGTCGCACCGTGTAGCAGAGTGACCAACTTGTAGACGATGAATCCGTATTCACCGATGATAGCCTCCGTGCCTGGGCTGAGAAAGGCGCGTGCGATGAGTTCGAGGACTTCGTTGGAACCGTTCCCGAAGATAAATTGATCGGGATTTAGATCCCATTTTTTGGAAAGTGTTTGTCTTAGAAATGTTGCGTTGCCGTCAGGATACAAGTGGACACTGGAAGCGGTTTCTTGAATCGCGGATATAGCCATTGGAGAGGGCCCCAGGGCGCTTTCGTTGGATGCGAGTTTGGCAACTTCATTGGGGTTGAGGCCATACTCGGCTGCGACCATTTCGATGGGTTTGCCTGGTTCGTAAATGGGCTGACTCAATACCGGTGGATTCACCAAATCCTTGTAAGCAGTTCTCATTACCGCTTAGCTCATGCAATCGCTCTGCTAATTCAAGTGTAACCCACGATCTGATTCCTCAAATCTAAACTTCTTTAAGCCACAACCCCATGAAAATACTCGTAACGGGTGCATCAGGACTCCTGGGCTCAAACGTTGTCACGCAGGCCCTACGTCGCAATCACTCAGTGATTGGAATGGTCAATTCCTTCGATATGCCTGCTCGGGAACGCTTGGAGCTGGTGTCTATGGATTTGCAGGACTCGAAATCATTAGACCGCCGCCTACTGGACCATTGGCCAGATGTGATTGTGAATACTGCGGCAATTTCCCAACCGGATGCTGTCCATTCGCAACCTGAATTGGCTGCGAATGTAAATGTTGCGATGCCGATGCGGTTAGCCCAGCTAGCACATCATATCGGAGCCCTCCTGATTCATATATCGACGGATATGGTGTTTAGTGGGAAGGATGAGGGGTCTTATCAAACGACGGATTTACCGGAGCCGGCTTCGATCTATGGGAAACAGAAATTGCAATCTGAACGTGAAGTCCTTGAGCACTGCACGGACCGCCCGATTGTCTTGAGGATCCCGATTCTCATGGGAAATGGGATCCAGCAAAATCGCTCGGTTCACGAAAAACTACTACTCACAATCGCGGAGGGGAAGCGACCTTCGCTCTTCACGAATGAAATGAGACAGCCGGCGAGCGCCACGAATGTTGCAGAGTTGATTGTCGAACTTGCAGAACGCGGGAATCTGACTGGCATTTTCCATTGGGCTGGTGCCAATGTGGTCTCTCGAGCGGATTTGGGGACAGCGATCCTGGACAAATTTGGCCTGGATACCGAGCTGATTGATCACGTGGAATGTACAGATCCAGATCGTCCGCTGAACCTTGAGTTAAGCAGTCGTCCACTACTTGGGAAAATGAGGACACAGCCGTGGTCATTGGAGAGCCAGTTGAGCGAACTCTCGGTGCCTGATTCAATATACCCTTGGTATGAGTCGCAGTTTTAATGCTTTTGAGATCGATTTTTTCAGTGGTTCGGCCGCACAAAATATGGCCGACGATATTTGTTTGCAGCGTTTCTCTGGACAACACGCGTGTGTCATTGCCCGGACTTATGGATGGGATTTTGGATCGAAAACCTTTGGTCGCTATCAGTCCTTTCGAGAGGTCGCGAAGAGCCGGGAAGCCGGGACACTGATTCGACGTCCAACCGGTGGTGGACTCGTGAAACATGATCTCGATTTCCTAACATGGTCCCTATGCGTCCCCCGGCCAGCTCTGTTAGAAGAACGGGTTGAGACTATTTTCAGCAAATGCCAGTCTTCAATCCGGCGCAGCTTGAATAATCTCTTTGGCTTCTCCATTAGGTTCGCCAAAACTCCGGAGAAGCGGCCGGGTGATTGTTTCAGTCAGCCAGTGAACAATGACTTGCTTACAATGGACGGGCAAAAAATCTCCGGAATTGCCATGCACCGATCTCAAAGTGCAATTTTGCTGCAGGGGAGCCTACAGAAGCCGGGCATTGAAATTTCACAGGTTGCGCGCAGGTCTTTTTTGCACGGCCTTTGCAAGGATATTACAGGAATCTCTGTCGAGAAAACGATGATCCTGACGACAATTATAGATGAGGAAGAACGTGCTGCCGCGAAAACAAAATGCGACTCAGATGCCTGGCTGAGGGCTCGCCCATGAAGATCTTTAAAAAGTCGAAAGTTCGATCCCTATTGACCATAGGAGGCCTTTGCCTGGGATCATCGGTAAATGGAAACGTTCCCTACGCGGAAATTGTCTTTGATGAGGTATGGGAAACGGTGAATGAGTCTTTCTACGACCCAAAGTTTGGAGGTCTCGATTGGCCTGCCTTCGGATCTCAGTATCGTGAGGCGGTTCTAAAAGCGCAAACTCGTGCCGAAATGAATGACCTGATCAATGAGTTATTGCAAAGTTTGAAGTATTCTCACCTGCGACTCATTGATGGTGAAGGGGGCCTCGCTGGTATGGATGTGCCAGGAGGTTTGGCGGTGCCTTCGATAGAATTTGAGATTATCGGAAGGGGATTCTTTGTTAGATCGAGTGGCTCCACAGCGGTTTCTTTAGGCGATCGAATATTGGAGATTGGGGAGCGGAGCATTGATGAGGTCTTGATGGCCCTGGAGGACGCGGGCTTTAGCGAGCAGTCTCAATTGTTTTACGCGAGCAGCTTGATCAACGCGGGGCTGTCGGGCGACCCGGGCTCGGAGGTGTCGCTCAAAATCTACAACGATTTCGGGGAAAAACGTGTATCGGCCACCAGACATTTGAGAACTGATACTGAATGGATCTCGATTCCTGGTATGCCGTCTTCTCAAGAGATTTCTTTGGAACACAAATTTTTAGAGGATGGTGTCGCCTATCTGCGATTTTCCATGTTTGCCCCGGCGATCATGCCGGAGATTCGAGCATTTATCCAAAATATTCCGCAAGACTGTCCAGGGCTCATTATTGATCTGAGAGGCAATCCAGGGGGGACCGGGCTCATGGCGGCTGGATTACTTGGGTTATTGGTTGAGGAGCACAAGCCCGCAGGTCGTCTGCTGCTGCGGTCGGGAGAATTGAGGTTTAATGGCTTCGCGCAGAGTCAGGCATTTCTGGGGAAAGTCGCGGTCCTCGTAAATGAACGCAGTGCTTCAACCAGTGAGTTTTTTGCATCTGCTGTTCAAGACAATGAACGCGGACAGATTATCGGCGCAAAGACTGCGGGGATGGCTCTTGCGAGTCTAATAAAACCACTGAGGAACGGGTCATCACTCCAGTATGTAATCGCGAATTTTGAGCGCGCCGATGGGACCTTTATCGAAGGGGTCGGCGTGGAACCTGACGTATCGGTTATGTGGACACTAGAAGATCTGAAGATGCGGAATGACCCGGCGATGAGTGCTGCTTTGGATTATATCTTTGACCGTCATCCAACGAAGACTCCGGAAATGACTGAAAGAGGGGATGATGAAGGAGACACTGCGGGATTAGAAATCGAAACTGAACCGGACGAAGCAGTAGATTTTGAAGTTGAGGAGGGGGAGAGGTCAGAGGACCGTTAAGGAGGTATGCATACGGTTTTCGAATGCAATTTTCTTCAGATCATAGAGGGCCTTCACCTGATCCCTCAACCAGCGCATACGTTTTTGGGAAACTCAGGGTTTTTGAAAGGTCGCGCACGGTGGAAAACCGGCGCGAGAAATCACGTAAACGTTTAAAAAAAGCCCGTCTCGGCGATGGAGACGGGCTGGAAAAAAGTCTGAGACGCGTGTCAAATACTAGAATGAGCGACGATCGCGACCGCCACCGCCTTCGCGGTTGCCTCGGAACGAGCGCTTTTTGAATCCGTCGTCTCCGCCGGATTCACCGCCACCACGGTATCCACCGCCACCATCACGATTGCCACGGAATCCGCCACCGCCGCCGCCTTCGCGACCGCCACGGAATCCGCCGCCGCCTTCACGGTTTCCTCGGAAGCCTCCGCGGTCTCCTCCGCGACCGCCACCGCCAAAATCCTTTCTTGGAGGGCGATCTTCTTTGGGGCGTGCCGCATTCACTTTCATGGGGCGGCCTGCTAAATCGGCCCCGGAAAGGTTGTTTATCGCCTCGTTCGCTTCATCTTCATTCGGCATTACAACGAATGCGAATCCCTTCGACCGGCCGGTCTCAAAATCTTTGATGATTTTGACGCTATCGACTGTGCCGTGTGCTCCGAAAACTTGCTCAAGCTCGGATTCCTCCAGATCGTAAGGCAAATTGCCTACATATATGTCCATTAATTACTGATTTACTAAAACGCCATTGTTTAAAGCGACAGTCCGGCACAATGGCGCTGAGACGCGAGCTGTCTGAGATACCAGCGAGCTGATAGCTGTGGCGAACGTCGGCAATTCTTTGAGAAATGTCAATGAGCAGCCTGGGTTTACCGAGAGTTTATCAAAAAAATACCGCTCTGCGAGAAAACGAGAGCGGTCGGTTTTGAAAGTAATAGAGTAATTCCGAGGTTTAGCGGCGGCGGCGACCGAACTTCTGTTGGAATTTTTCCACACGACCAGCCGTGTCCACGAAACGCTTTTCACCGGTGAAGATTGGGTGAGAATCGGAAGTGATGTCGACAACGAACATCTGATACTCTACACCGTCAATGGTTTCTTGCTTCTGAGAACGCTGAGTAGAACTAGTGAGGAATTTGCGTCCCGTCGAAACATCGACGTAGACAGCAGGGAAAGTTTTTGGGTGTATTTCTGTTTTCACAGCAAAGATTCCTTGAGGAAATTAGCCTTGGCGGGCTTTGAAACGAGGATTCGTTTTGTTGATTACGTAAACACGGCCTTTACGACGGACGACTTGGCAGTCCGGGTGACGGTTTTTCAGGGTCTTGATAGAACTAGAGACTTTCATGGTTCGGATCGGTATAAAATTATTTTGCGACAACGCGACGCTTGGCTTCGTAGACGCGGCGTTCCTTTACCTGATTGGCCGCTTTGCCCACGCGGTCACGCATATAATACATACGGGCGCGCATCGTGATGGATTCACGATCGATTTCGACTTTGTCGATGTTTGGGCAGTTGACCGGGAAAACCCGCTCGACGCCGACGCCCGATGCGATACGGCGCACCGTAAATGATTCATGGATGCCGTGTCCTTTGCGAGAGATCACGATTCCAGCGAAAATTTGAATACGCTCCTTATCACCTTCACGTACTTTCGTGTGCACGCGGACGCCATCACCGACCTTAAATTGGTCGCGCTCTGGGAGGAGTTGTTCTTTGGTGATTTCGTCGATGATGCCGTTCATGGCGAAAAGATTATGAGTTTAAAAAAGATCGGGTCGTAATTTACGGGTTTTTTCCTCGCGTTGTTGCCGGCGCCAGGCTGCGATTTTCGCGTGGTCTCCCGACATTAGAACGTCTGGCACTCCCATTTCGCGATACATCGCCGGACGCGTGTATTGAGGAAAAGAAAGGAGATTGTCGTTGAAGGCATCCTGCGTCAAGCTGTTTTCTTCACCTAATACGCCTGGAATGTAACGACAGAGAGCGTCAGCGACCACCGCAGCGGCCAGGGTGCCGTTAGTCAGGATATAGTCACCAATGGAGACCTCCTGATCGATGAGAGTATCTCTGACTCGTTGATCGACGCCCTCGTAGTGTCCACTCAGGATAATGAGGTGTTTTTTGGCATTTTTGCCAGAGATCGTCGAGCGCACCCAGTCTGATGTCAGCGGGATTCCATCTGGAGACATATACAATGCGTACGAATCGGGTCGTGAGATCGCATCGAACGCCTTGAAAATGGGATCAGGCTTCATGACCATTCCGGCTCCCCCGCCAAAGGGTCTATCATCGGTGGTGTGATGTTTGTCCGATGAATAGTCTCGGATATTGTGGGTTCTCAGCTCGATCAACCCTCTGTCTACTGCGCGCCCAAGAATACTTTCGTCGAGAATACCTCGGAGCATGCCAGGAAAGAGAGTGAGGAGTTCGATCTCTAGAGCCGGTGTCATTATCTCAAAAAATATCGCAAAAAAAGGGCGTGTTTTTCAACAGCGCCCTTCGGTAAATTTTGGAGGATTGTGCTTACTCGGAAGCAGGCTCAGTCACCGCCTCAGCTTCAATCGCTGCTTCGACTGGAGAATTTTCGCGACGATAGCGATTGATGAGCGTGCGCGCGGTGTCCGTCGGTTTTGCACCAACACTTGCCCAGTAGTCGATGCGGTCTAGCTTGAGGTTGAGTTCAAGTTCTTGTCCGCGAGCTTGGGGGTTGTATTGTCCTACGATTTCTACAAAGCGGCCATCGCGGCGTGCAGAAGCTTCTGCTACAACGACGCGGTAGCGTGGGCGGTGTGTTGTGCCTCCTCGTTGAAGTCTGATTTTTAGTGCCATGGTTAATGAAATTCTTCAGTGAAAAGCGCTAGATGAAGAACGCTCATGTAACTTCTGTCAAGAGTAGAGCTTATGGTTTCGTCCTAAAGACAAATTGAGTTTTCGACAACGGGACGCGCGAAGAAACGCCTTGGGTCGAATGATAACCGCTCGGATCTAGAAAGTTTCGTTCTGAAGACGCGCGAGTTCTTCTTCTGCTGCTTTTCTGCGACGCTCTGCTGCTTCGAGTTCTTGTTGACGGGCAAGGGCTTGAGCACGCTCCTTTTTCACCCGCGCGATTTCGGCTTCAATCCGATCAGCTTCTTGGCGCGCTTTCAAAATTTCTTCATCGGTAGTCTCATAACCTTTGGCTACTGCAATAGCGGTGGCGCGCTCCTGCTCTAGGCGGGCTTGTTCGGCCTCAATGCGCGCTAGCTCGATTTCACTCTGTCGTCGATTCTGAGCATCGATGCGTCTTTGCGTTTCTTCCTTATCCTTGGAATTCCCTACAGCACCGCCAAAGAGGGCTCCTGATCCTGCTCCGATTACCGCACCTTCTATGCCGCGTCCGGATTGGTGGCCGATGATCCCTCCAACAATGCCTCCCAGGACAGCACCCGCACCCGCGCCTTCTTTGGCGTTCTCTCCAGTGGATTCGCAGCCGACGCCGAAAAGGGTGGCGATGGCGAGTAGGGAAACGGTTTTAACTTTTGAAATGCTCATGAGTCTTCGCGTGGTTATTGTGGGTGCTTCAGAAAGTTCAGTAGGTAGTGACCTTATTCAAACGGATAAGTTTCGTAGTTGATCGAAGGATGGCAGAAAACTCAAGAAATTCGTTTTTCGATATATTTCACCAGACGGAGACTCTATCTGATAACGTTGATTATCCATCTGTTGAAATTTGATCGGGATCGCGCGTTCAATACCGCAATAGCCGTCTTCATAGACGCTAATTTGATGTAGGGCCTCAAAAAAATTCGAGATTTTCACCTAACTTCTGCCAGTCGAGGCTTCGCTTAGGCGGATCCATTCCACTCAGATTTAATGGAGAAGGCCGTTCACCATAGCTTCCTATGTTTCATCGTCACTGACTTCAAGCAACGATGCGGTGTCTATAAATAAGGGACTGAGTTAAATTTGTTGACAGATGAGGAGTTGAAGAGCCCGAGGAATGGGGTGGATTTTTGATGTGACCAGATATGATCTCCGGTGAGTGCGTGTTGTTCAGAAAATCGCTTTGATCGGTCTGTTGTGACGCAGGTATTTCCTTAGGGGCATAACCTTGCCATTTTCAGCCTCGACTGCGAACCAACCGCGGGTCGTTCGCATTATGATGATGACATGGCGCAGGCTTTGACGGGGTCCAACGTCACAATACATGATTCCCGCTGCAGAATTTCCGGCATAGTTATGGCCCATCTGAACTTTG
>JBCCBL010000056.1:0-11606 GCA_039034055.1 Verrucomicrobiota bacterium
AACCCACACGCCCGTGAGGGCGGGAGATTTTGAGTCTCCTGCGTCTGCCAATTCCGCCATCTGAGCAAATCTTGAGCTGAGAAAAAAGGGGGAGCTAAACTCTAAGGCAAGACTATTCCCGAAGGTTTGGCAGTCGCCCGGTTAACGCAACTCGTTCTGGTGATGATACCCTGGAATACGATGGCGCCGGCTTGAGTTGTAAATCTGGAGCAAAGTACAAATCGATGACCGCACGCTTGATCGTCATGAGGATCTGAGAAGGGCATCAAAGATTAGAATTTACCGTGACCTAGTGAGGTGTTGACGATCAATAGATTTGGGATCGTAGCTCGCTCAAATCGTTTTCATGAATCAAGTCGATTAGAATTTCTGATGGTCGTGTAAACAAACTAAATACTTGCCTAAGAGTGGTGCGATCCGCAGATTTTTGGGTTTGATTTCCCTCCAATGATTCCGGATCACGCACCTTTTTCACCTGAGCAAAAACAGCAAATTAGCAGCCTTCTTGAGCCGCTGAGTGCTGAGCAACGTTTTTGGCTGAGCGCATTCCTTGCGGGAACCGCTGCATCGACAGCGCCAAGCGCTCCAGTCGCCAAACCCAAGGTGACAGTTCTCTATGGCACCGAATCTGGCAATGCCGAATCTCTGTCAGACCAGGCATTGAAGCGTCTTAAGGGTGCGGGTTATAAGACGAAAATCAAAAATATGGCAGACTACGCCATCGCGGATCTGCCCAAGGAAGAAGTCTTGCTGACCATTTGTTCTACCTGGGGCGATGGGGATCCACCTGCTTCAGCTGAACCGTTTTTTGATTCAATCAATGCTGATGATGCACCCAAGATCGAGAAGACCCGTTTCGCGGTCCTCGGCTTGGGCGACACTAGCTACGAGAAATTTTGCCAATGTGGGAAAGACCTGGACACTCGTTTCGAGAAGCTCGGAGGCTCCAGGCTCAGTGATCGAGTAGACTCCGATGTCGAATTTGAAAAGCCCTACGAGCAGTGGATCGATTCTGTCTTAAAGGCCCTGGGCGCCGACACTTCGGCAAATGCCGCATCGGCCCCCGCCATCTCAGCGGCACCCCCAGCTGTCGAATACAATAAGAAAAACCCCTTTCCATCGCCTTTGAAGGAGCGGGTTGTCCTCAATGGCAGTGGTTCTGCGAAGGAAACGATTCATGTGGAATTTGATTTGGAGGGCTCGGGTCTATCCTACAAGCCAGGGGATGCTTTGGGGGTGGTCCCGACCAATGAGTTGGCCTTAGTGGAGGATTTTCTCTCAGCCACCGGTTTTCAGGCTGAGGATTCTTGGGAGGGGAAGGCTCTGCGCGAGGTATTGATTCACGATTTCGACATCAGAACTCTGAGCAAGACGATCGCAAAGAAATACGCGAAAATCGCTGGCAACATCGAGTTAGATGCGCTTTTAGGTGATGCTTCTGCATTGGAAGATTACCTTTGGGGTCGCGAAATCCCTGACTTGATCCGCGATTTCCCGGCGAAGGAGACGCTCGGACTCGCTGATATTATGGGTCTCTTACGAGGACTGACTCCACGTCTCTACTCCATAGCTTCGAGCATGGCAGCTCACCCCGACGAAGTCCATTTGACGGTGGGGGTGGTGAGATATCAAAGCGGCGACCGGATGCGCGGAGGGATTTGTTCAACGTTCCTAGCGGATCGTATCGCATCGGGTGAAACGGCACCGGTTTACATCCACGAGAATAAAAATTTCTTTCTCCCACCTGATCCCAATACACCGATCATTATGGTAGGACCTGGAACCGGAATCGCACCGTTCCGATCCTTTGTTGAAGAGCGTGTGGCAACGGGAGCCACAGGTAAAAGTTGGCTCTTTTTTGGCGACCAGCATTTCGAGACGGACTTCCTCTACCAACTGGAATGGCAGGATTATTTCAAGAGTGGAGACCTCACCCAAATCGATCTGGCTTGGTCGCGCGATACCACCAAGAAGATCTATGTGCAGACAAAGATGCTTGAGAAAGCAAAAGAACTGTACGCCTGGCTGGAAGAAGGCGCCTATTTCTACGTGTGCGGCGATGCTTCTCGAATGGCTAAAGATGTTCACGCTACCTTGATCGAGATTGTCGCCAATGAAGGAGGTAAGTCTCTCGAAGACGCCACAAAATACGTCAAGGACCTGCAAAAGTCGAAACGCTACCAACGGGACGTTTACTGAAGAATTGGGGTTTCAAGCATGGAGTTGGCGGTTTTGATACCCTAAAAAGGTTGATTCTCCACCTGCCCGATCTACCTTTGAAGGTTTATGGCAAGAGATTATCTTAAGGGAGCCAAAGATTTTTATGATGTGGTCGTCATCGGCAGTGGTCTCGGCGGCTTGACAGGCGCTAACTATCTCGCGAAACAGGGACACTCTGTCCTTCTCTTGGAACATCACTATCAGCTCGGAGGTTTGGCTACTTGGTTCAAACGTGGGGGGAGCGATGGGCACACCTTTGATATCTCTCTTCATGGATTTCCCTATGGCATGGTCAAGTCTTGCCGGAAATACTGGTCTAAGGACATCGCAGACTCGATTGAGCAGATTCAGGATGTTCGGTTTATCAACCCCGAATTCGATATCACCACAACCTTTGATCGAGCCGATTTCTCTAAAAAACTCATCGAGGTTTTTGGAGTGACTGAAGAACGCGTCGAGGCATTTTACGAACACCTTCGGCAAATGAACTTTTATGATGACGACCAACGCACAACGCGCGAATTGTTTGAGGAGTTCTTCCCAGGCCGTTCTGATGTGCACCGTCTCCTAATGGAGCCCATTGCCTATGCGAACGGCTCGACGATGGACGATCCGGCAATTTCTTACGGAATCGTATTTTCAAATTTCATGAACAAAGGGGTGTTCATTTTCAAGGGCGGCACTGATACCTTGATTAAAAAAATGGCCAATCAACTCAAGGCGAATGGAGCGGATTTACGGCGCTATTGCTTGGTTGAAAAGATCCTCACCGAAGACGTAGACGGAAAATGCCAGGTATCGGGTGTTGTTGTGAATGGCAGAACCATCGGATGCAAAGCGGTGCTCTCCAACGCAAATATCAAAAACACGATATTCAAGCTCACCGGCACTGAGAATTTTGACCCTGAGTTTGTGAAAGAAGCTGAGTCGGTTCGTCTAAATAGCTCTTCCTGCCAAGTCTATATGGGGATCAAGGAAGGCGAATCCATTCCCTATATTGGTGATCTTGTATTCACTTCGGACGCCGATAGATTTTCGAGTGAAGAACTGGTGGATCTGAATACAAAAAGCCGGACCTTCTCAGTGTATTATCCGGATACTCGTCCGCACACGAAGACACCGCGTTACTCGATTGTCGCATCCCTCAATGCAAAATATATTGATTGGGCTGAAATGGATGAAGAGTCATATCAACAAAACAAACAGCGCCTGATCGATGAGGCATTGACTGGCCTAGAGGCTTTCATCCCAGACATTCGCAATAAGGTAGATCATCTAGAAGCGGCAACACCACGTACCGTGAATTATTATACAACTCACTTCGGTGGGACATCATTTGGCACCAAATTCGAAGGCTTAAAAATATCGATGGACCTCTCCGAACAAATCACTGGGCTCTACCATGCAGGTTCGGTTGGAATCATCATGTCTGGTTGGCTAGGCACCATGAATTATGGTGTGATCACTTCAAACAAGATGGATAAGTGGCTCTACGAGGAAACAAAACAAGGCTACATACCAGCCGCGAAACGATCCGAAGCAGCATCTGTCGTTGCATAGAAAATACGTAATTTCCTCGTAATGGAAGAAATCCTAAGAACGATTCCGCACCGTCCTCCTTTTCTCTTCGTCGATAAGATTATCGATTTGCGCGAAGAGGGAGCTACCTGTCAGAGGACTCTTCGCGAAGATGAGTCTTTTTTCGGCGGACATTATCCTGGAAATCCAATCATGCCTGGGGTGCTGATGTGCGAAGCTGTCTTTCAAACCGGGGCTATTTACTTGGGCAAGCAACTTGAAGCAGAAGGTGGGAGTCTCGGTGATATCACACCCGTTCTCTCACGCATCAAGGACGCACGCTTCAAGAACATGGTGAAGCCTGGGGACACCTTGACTATCGATGTAAGGCTGACTGAAAAAGTGAGTCATTTCTCATTCCTCAAAGGCACCGTTAAACGCGAGGATGGTAAAGTTGCCTTAACCATCGACTTTGCCTTGGCGATGGTTTCGGAGGCTGCCAAGTGAGTTGGTTAAAACTCGCCGGCAAGCGAATCCTCGTGATGGGCGTTGCCAACCGGAAGAGTATTGCGTGGCTCGTGGCGAAGGCTTTGGAGGCCGAGGGGGCTGAAGTAGCCTTCAGTGTGCGTTCCGAATCACGCCGGGAAAGTCTACAAAAACTCTTAGCAGATCGTAGCGCTTTCATCTGTGACGTCGAAGACCCCAAACAGATAGAAAGTTTGGCCAAGGAGGTGGGTGAAGGGGGTAAGCCGATTGATGGGATCGTCCACTCCATTGCCTTCGCTGATTATTCTGAAGGCTTCAAACCTTTCCACGAAACAGAGCGTGGGCAGTTTCTGCAGGCGACGAGTATTTCTGCGTTCTCGATCGTTGAAATCGCGCGCGCCTTTAAGCCCTATTTTTCCGCGGAAGCCTCCTTCGTCTCCATGGGGATTTCTTCGCAGGTGACCGCCGAGAATTATGGATACATGGCTCCCATAAAGGCAGCTTTGGAGAGTTGCACGCGATTTTTGGCGAAATCATTTTCCGCAGACTCCGGGGTAAGGTTCAATACCGTGAATTCGGGGCCGTTGAAAACGAGTGCCTCCGCAGGCATCCCTGGATACCTTGAAAGTTATCTGTTTGCCGAGAAAATGACGATGCGTAAACGGGCCCTGACTACTCAGGAAGTTGCCGACACCGCGGTGTTTCTGCTAAGTGAGCGCTCTAGTGGCATAAATGCGCAAAGTGTCACCGTAAATGCCGGGATGGATATCAACTATTTTGATAAAGAACTCATCCAATTGGCTATGAGACCTGAGACGAATCCAAAGGATGCAGGTTAGAGGATGAGGGGTGAACACATTCCGATTATGGGTATCGTTGATTCAGCAATACTCACACCTGAACCCATCGTTCAAGTTCATGCTGGGGAGAGGAGCGGTGTATGAGATTTCGCAATGTAGTGATCGAGTCACTCGAGTATGCGATGCCTGAAGAGGTCTGGACCTCTGCGGATATTGAGTCTCGCCTCCAGCCGACGTATCAACGCTTAAAACTCCCGGAAGGTCGATTGGAGCTGATGACGGGAATTCGAGAGCGGCGATTTTGGCCACTCGAAAAGCGGCCTTCAGAGGCGAGTGCTCTCGCCGGAGAAGCAACTCTGAACGGATCTCAGATTGATCGGAATGACATTGATCTTCTGGTACATGCGGCAGTTTGTCGTGATCGCCTGGAACCGGCAACTGCATCCTATGTACACCGTCTGCTGAATCTTCCCGGGAAGACACAAATTTTGGATGTATCCAATGCGTGTCTCGGATTTTTGAATGCAATGGTTCTCGCTGGAGGCCTCATTGAAAGTGGCCAAATCAAACACGCGCTGATTGTTTCCGGTGAGAACGGGCGCCCCTTAATGGAAAACACTTTGCGCGCCTTACTCGATCCGACTCAAACTCGTAAATCAGTAAAACCTTATTTCGCGAATTTAACCATTGGCGCTGGAGCTGTTGGGGCGATTCTGAGTCATCGTGACTCGGTTCCGAATGCAAAATTTCATCTACTGGGAAGTATCGTGGAAACCGATACTTCTGCAAATGAACTATGTGAAGGTGACTCCAGTGATGGCAATGAGTTAGCCATGCAGACTGACTCAGAGGCACTCCTCAATGCGGGGGTTGCTTTGGCAGATCGCGCATTTGAAAGATTTTTGCAGGAAATGGAATGGGATCGTGGGTCGATTCGTCATGTGGTGACTCATCAAGTCGGGAGCACTCATCGCAACCGACTTTTCGAAGCAATTGGACTCGATATTGAAAAGGATTATTCTACTTTTGAGCGTTTTGGCAACGTGGGGTCAGTATCCTGCCCACTAACACTGGCTTGTGCTGAAAAATCGGGCCGATTTGGTCCTGGGGATACTTGCGCGCTGCTTGGGATCGGGAGTGGGCTGAGTACGTGTATGATGGGAGTGGAACGCCTATGAGCGCGCTTCCAGCATTTCTGACAGAAGAATATCCCTTCGCTCAAAATGATATTAATCTGCACTCTGCGGCGCGGATGAATTTCGTCGATGAAGGCGAAGGGCCTCCTGTGGTCATGTTACATGGAAATCCGACTTGGTCTTTTTTCTATCGAAATCTGATCAAAAAGCTCACACCCAGCCGCCGGTGTATTGTTCCAGACCACATTGGCTGCGGCTTATCTGAAAAGCCTGAGACTTATACCTATCGATTAAAGCAGCACATTGATAACGTTGTAGAACTATTAGATAGCTTAGAACTCGAATCATTCGATTTGGTGCTACATGACTGGGGAGGAGCCATAGGTATGGGGGTTGCACGTCGCATGCCGGAACGTGTCAGATGTATTGTGGCAATGAATACGGCAGCCTTCCGAGCCCAATGGATTCCTCTTCGTATCAATGCATGTAAAATTCCTTGGTTTGGACACTGGTTCATCCGAAAATTCAACGGTTTCGCTGGAGCCGCGACCAAGATGGCAGTCAAAAAACCCCTTTCAGCCGAGATCGCAGAAGGATTTGTTTACCCATACGGAAATTGGGATGATCGCATCGCAACCTGGGCTTTTGTGAAAGACATTCCGATGACTCCCTTTCACACCACCTGGGATGACCTTGTTGCGGTGGAGCGCGATCTCGGTCTATTTAAAGATAACCCTGTGCTGTTACTCTGGGGAATGAAAGACTTCTGCTTTTCTCCCAAATTCCTCAAACGGTGGATCGAATTCTTCCCCCGAGCCAAAGTTCAAGTCTACCCCGATGCGGGGCATTACGTCCTAGAGGACGCCGGAAGCGATGCACTTAACCAGATCGCAGAATTTTTAGATAACCATGCCTGGAACTGATCAACGTATCGCGGAATGGGTTGTTTCATGACAGAATAGTTCCCATGTGCTTACACATGCTAGTCGCGTATCTCTGGGAGTTCTTTAGGAATCTTCAAAACTAGAACTTATCAGCGACGCGGCCTAGGTCGAAGAAAGTGACGTAGATGATGAAGGAGAAGAGGAACATTGCGAAGGCGATTTGTATTTTCTCCATAAATACTCTTGGGAGAGGTTTCCCGCGGAGCTTTGCAAGAGTGGCAAACAGCATGTGCCCTCCGTCGAGGACCGGAAGTGGCATGACATTCATGATTGCCAGGTTGATGTTTACGAAGACGAGTAGCCATCCCAGGGGGACTAGACCGTATTTCACGCTTTCTTGGAAATTGTCGATAATGCCAACGGGTCCCGACATGTTGCGCACTTTTACATCTGAGTTTCGATGGAGTAGACCGCGCAAGGTAAGATACATCATCTCCATCTTTTCGGAAAACTGAGTGATTGGGTTAGGATACACTTTATCCGATTGAGAGATGAGGTTGAGCCCAAAATCATAGAAAAAGCTCCCGCCAGCGCGTTCGACTTTTTCAAAACTGATCGGCACTTGAAAGGTGTTTCCATTTCTGGAAAATGTCATTAAAGCCGTTGAGTCTTCAGCTTTTTCGAGGATTTCCGGTAATTCTTGGACGCCAAAATCTTGAACGCCGTTAATGGAGACGAGGGTGTCTCCCGTCTGAACTTGGTCGGTGAGTGAGGCGTCAATGGGTTCACCCACCTCAAGCATCAGAACTTGAGTGACTCCAATTCGGCGCATTCCCTCTTTGGTTGCGAGGATGGGGGTGACCGGGATTTCGAGGGTTTCTCCGTTGCGTGAAATGGTGAGTTCGGTGAGGGGAAGTCCTTCATCAGTCCGTTTGATTCCAGTGACAATTCGGCTGCTGAGGTCTTGCCAGTCACTGATTGCGACCCCGTCAACATGGGTAATCGAGTCGCCGGTCAAGATGCCGGCCTGCGCGGCGGGGCTCGGTATTTCTGTGCCCTCCTCGTTTTCTACGGTGGGGACTACGGAAATCTTGGTTTGAGAAAACGAGCGACTGATCTCTTGCCCAGCGGCCCACAGGGCTAAGGATAGGATAAAGGCAAGGAGCAGGTTGAAGACTGCGCCCATCACCGAGACGATCATTTTGTCAGTGTAGGATATTTTTGGAAGATCTTGTGATGAATTACCAAAACTTTCGGAGCCTTCGTTATCACCTTCCAGTTCTCCCATGTCGGCGAGTTGAGGGAGGGCAACATAGCCGCCAAAGGGGATAAGCGAAAGTCGATAGTCTACGCCTCCGCGGGTCCAACCAAAGACTCTGGGTCCGAAGCCAATCGAAAACCGCGAGACTAAAAGGCCACGCTTTCGAGCAGCAAGGAAGTGTCCGAGTTCGTGGACAAAAACACATAAACCTAAGCAGAACATTCCTAAGAAGACCCGGCCGAAGGTGATGAGAGATTCTAAAAGGGTGTCTAGCATGTTTGGATGGGAATGAAGGATGCAGCGATTTCACGGGCCCGCTTGTCGGCGTCTAGGACATCGCTTAGAGAGGAAGGGTCCGCAGGTACGATGGCTTTCATGGTCTTTTGAATAACGGTTGAAATTTCTAAAAATGCAATTTGTCCGGCGACAAATGCTTCCACTGCAATTTCATTGGCTGCGTTGAAGACGGTGGGTCCGATCCCTCCTTGTCGGAGCGCGGAGTATGCGAGTTCTAAGCAGGGATAGCGCTGGAAATCGACCGCCCGGAAATTGAGGCTGAAGGGTTGTTTGAAGTCTAACGTGGGCTGAACACTTTCGCGGCGTTGTGGATACAGCAGACAATACTGTATGGGAAACGTCATGGAGGGTGGGCATAGCTGAGCGAGGACCGAGCCATCCTGAAATTTTATGAGTGAATGGACGATGCTCTCGGTATGAGTGGTGACTTCGATCTGTTCAGCGGAGAATCCGTAAAGCCAGTGCGCCTCGATGATTTCCAAACCTTTGTTAGCCATCGTGGCGGAATCGATGGTGACTTTGGGTCCCATTTCCCAATTTGGATGCTTTAGGGCTTCCGAAACAGTAACGTTCTTTAAATCTTCTAGAGGGAGATCTCTAAACGCACCTCCCGAAGCCGTGAGGACGAGGCTGGCGACATCCTCTGCTGGATTTTGGGTCGCCTCGAGGCATTGGAAAAGGGCGTTGTGTTCGCTATCTACTGGGAGGATTTCGACTCCATTTTCCTTGGCCGCTTGCATGACGAACTTACCCGCCATGACCAATACTTCTTTGTTAGCCAAAGCTATAGTCTTCTTTGCACGGATCGCGGCCAGGGTAGGTTCCAACCCGGCAGTTCCAACCAGCGCTACCAGGATAACATCGGCTAATTCTAAAGTCGCTAGAGAAATCAAACCCTCGGTGCCGGCGGTGATTGTAGGCTCACCCAAGCAGGCGCGCCTCAGTTCTTCTGCAGATCCTTCGTTGTAGGCCAGATTTTCGACCGAAAACTCTCTTTGAATAGCTGCTAACTCATCGATTCGTGTGTGAGCTGAGGCACCGACTAATCTCAACGCATCTGGGTGTTTGCGGATCACCTCCAAGGCGCTCGAACCGATGGATCCGGTCGCGCCCAGGATCACGACATTTCGCGGGGCGGTTTTCGAGGAATCTTCGAGAGAGTCAATCATGAATCTAAGGGCTGAGAGTTAAGCAGTTTAGCTCAGATCAATCACGAAGTATTTCAGTAAAAGATAGCCTACCGGAGCGCATAGGATGACAGAATCTGTCAAATCGAAGACACCTCCAATTCCTGGAACAATCGACCCAGAGTCTTTAATATTCGCGGAGCGCTTCAAACTGGATTCGATGAGATCCGAAGCGACTGAGACGATAGCAATGGGTGTTGCGAGCAATCCGGCCATCCACCAAGTAAAATCGCGAGGTAGCTCGACGTGCCACATATTGGCTCGACCAAAGGCCTGATTTGCCCCTACCAAAATTATGGAAATTAGCGCCGATACAATGACCCCGCCGATGACACCTTCCCAGGTCTTTCCCGGTGAAATATGGGGAGCCAATTTGTTTTTACCATAGCGTTTGCCGAGCAGTAGGCCGCCTACATCGGTAAATTTTGCAGCAGCGACAATCCATACACACAGGAAGATACCGGCGTCATCCGAGTAGCCAGAATGTTCGACGATCTGCAGTAAGCTAACGAAAAAATGCAGCATGTAGGGGACGTAGACGACGCCGAAGATTGTCGGCATAAAGGAGGCAAGTCGCCCTTGGACCATACTGCGGGCCTGGATTGCCAGGCACAATATCACGAATGCTAGAGCGAATGCTTCCGATCCAGATTCTAGGGCAGGGAGATAGTAAGCACCCAGGACGATGAATAGGCCACAGGCAACGCCGGTCTTCTTGTAGGACTGGTAGCCCATGCGTTCGAACATGGTGTAAAGCTCCCATTGAGTGAGGGCTGTGGCGATTGCGGCTATCCAGGCAACTGCTTCAGAACTGAAGACGGCTACCGCGATCATGATTATGAACCATAGACCCAGGGTGCTAAGAATGCGTAATTTCACGGATGACGGCGAGTGAGGAGTGACGAAGCTTCTTAGTCGGCCTATCGGGTGGTAACTTGCTCGCTGGTTTTGCCGAATCTTCGCTCGCGTGATCGATAGTGCTCGATTGCCTCCATGAATGCCTCTTCTCCAAAATCAGGCCAAAACACTTTGCTGAAAAAGAATTCTGAGTATGCGCTTTGCATGAGTAAGAAGTTACTCAAGCGATACTCCCCCGAGGTGCGTATCACGAGATCGGGATCTGGGATGTGGCTGGTAGACAGGTAATTTTCGAACCTTTCCCAGTTCAAACCCTGAGCGGCTGCTTTGCCTTCAGCGACGTCCTGAGCAAAGGCTTTCACCGCCGCGACAATTTCATTTCTCGAGCCATAGTTCACCGCGAGGTTGAGTTGGTGCTTGGTGAACTGGGCGGTCTCGGCCTTCACGCGATTGATCTCCCCTTGAAGATTAGCACTGAGGGCGCTTATATCGCCAATCGTTTCAAAGCGAATCTCATTTTTTAGCAGCTCCTCAGACTGCTCCTGGAGATATTCGAGAAACATACCCATGAGAAACTCGACCTCAGATTCAGGCCGATTCCAATTCTCCGAACTGAATGCAAATAGAGTGAGGTGTTCTACTTCACATTTTTGCGCAGCTTTGAGTACGTTTTGCACATTCTCAACTCCCTTGCTGTGACCCGCGGTTCGGCTCAGATTGCGCTGTCGGGCCCAGCGACCGTTGCCGTCCATTACGATGGCGACATGACGAGGGTTTAACTGTGAATCTGGTGTCAATTTGGAGAGGATTGAAGGATTGGTTTACGACCGGTGTGAGGCTAGTTTGAGAGTTTCGATTTACAACATCAAAGCAGACCTTGCCGAGAAGATGTCGGTTGGCTTCAAAGCTCCTTCGCGAGGTGTTCGAGTGCGTAGCGATAGCCTGCGGTGCCAAGCCCG
>JBCCBL010000057.1:0-11569 GCA_039034055.1 Verrucomicrobiota bacterium
GCCTCGGCATTTGCTACGACTCCTGGCGCGTGCTCAAGCATCAGCTCGCGCAGTATCTCCGAGTTGTGAGCAACCGCGTGCTCAGAGATAGTCCCATCGACCACAGGATCCTGGAAGCTATTCCAATCGATCAACCGACCCCAAATGTCGGCTTTACCGATGATGATGCCTAAAGGCGTGTCCACCCGCTTCGATGCATGGATATTCTTGAGACGCTTGATCCTTCCTTCCATTTCGGATAACAAAATATCTTGCTGATCCCGAACACCCGCTTGCCTCAATTGAGGATCTGGGACGTAAGACAAGGCTTTGCGGAATCCAGGATGCGTGGTTGGATTGAATAAAAACAGCAGTACCGAAGAATGCGCTACATGGAGCGCTCCCGGAGAAGCTTCGATATCGATATTTGGCTGAAAGTGCTCCCCTGCATTATCATACAAAATAAGGGATGCGTTGTGCTCTGATAATTCCTTTCCGGAAAGCGTGTAAACAAAGGGCTTGGGTAGCGAGACCGAGCGCCCACGTCGCATCGCTTGATCATACATTTTCCCCTCAAAGGTAGTTTTATCCAGAATGGCCTCCTCCCGGGTAACAGCCGAGAAAATTTGGTTTTTCATCTCATTGAGCAGAACATTGCCAGCTGGATCTTCATCGCGAAAGATCACTCCAAATTTGTTGAATAAGGTCTTTTGTAAGATATTTATCAAGACGCTAAGGTAATAGGATTTACCTGCTCCTGGAGCACCCACTAGAGAAAAAATATGATGCGGTGTATCACAGTAGCCAACCGGCAGCTTTCGACGACAATGCGGGCATGCCATATCATAAGATGGTTGACCGCTCGGACTGAGGGCAACTCCAGATTCGTCGAAGGCCTGTGGCCAAAATCGTGGCGCATGGCCTGGACCCAGGACGGGATCCCCTTCCTCAGTCATGACCGTATCAATATTCATCACTGAACCAAGGCCGAAGCGCTCCCAGCAGGACGGACAAAAATACGGCTGTGGCTCACGAAACCACCCGGCATCTTCGATCAGAGGATCAACCTGAGATTCCGCAGACATCGTTATCGATTTAATCGCTGTGCGACTTTATCTAGATTTCCTGATACAATCGCAATTTTATCCATTTGTTCACGCAATTCTGCGGCCATCAATTCGCGATCTCGGTTGCGATCACTGATCTCATTCTCTAATGCTTCCACCTTTTGCTTGTGCTCTCTTAGCGATTCTTTGAGTTCGTCGAGTTTTTTCGTCAGTCGCGCTTCCGATTCGCCGCGCTCTTCATGTGCTTTTTTCTCAAGGTTTAGATCCGATTGAAGGGTCTTGACCGTCTTTTTCAGTTGCTCAACTTCCTGGTCTAGTTCCTCAATGCGAGCCTCCTGCTGCTTGCGAGCCATTTGAGAGGCCTTGAGGTTATCAGACTTTTCAAGTGCAGCTTTTTCGGAGCTGGCAAGATTCTCACGAAGATCGTCACCATTTTTTTCGAGCGAATACATCTTTTGCTGCAAGGATTCTACCTCCGCCTGATGCGTATCTTTGATTCGCGTCATCTCTTGCTCAAACTCACGGCGGGCACGCGCTTCGCGACGCTGACTGTCTTCCAGTTTCCGCTGAAGCTGCTCAAGCTCGGTCTGGAGATCCTGCTTTTCAAGTGTCGCACTGGTCGTCGCATTGGCCACCGATTTCAGTTTATCGCGCTCTGATTTCAGGCGGATATTTTCTGCTTCAAGCTTTTCGAGGCGATCCAACCATTTTTGATTATCGGCAGAGTCGCTGATGGTCTCATTTTCAGAAAATTTTGAAGCGATCTTTGGTAAGAGTTCTGAAAGCGGAATCCAATCATCAGAGTCGTCGTCCCATCCCCAATCGGCCAGTGAAAAGGTGCCCTGGTCAATCCGCATTTTTAAGTGCTTCAGCGAGTAAAATATGTGCTGTTTCTCGTCCTTAAATACATTTATCTCGTTCACGGTATTCACGTCGTTAGAGGATGTTTGCGGTGATGTTTTACTTCGATTTTTCCCTGCGTTAGAGCTGCTGGGATTCAGACTGTCGGATGAATCCTTACGGGCCGGCGATCCATTGAGCGATTCAAACGACTTGGGCGTTTCCGAGGAGAGTTGTCGCCAGGAGCGAGACGTTGCATCCCAAGCCCAACTACCCAGACTGAATTCTTGATTCGCCAGGGCTCGCTCAAAATCTTCGGCGAGCCAGAGTCTCGATTTTTCGGCCTGATTGAGATCCACAACGTAGACCCCGGGGGATAGGCTGTTCACCGAAAATCCGGTCAGACGTTTATGCTGAGATATTTCATCTGGAGTGAGTGCTCGCTTCTTACTTTCTCCGGGCGCCCAAGAAAGGTTGGCCTCTTGAGCCCACGCAAGCGATTGCTCCTGCTTCGAGTCGATTGCTGGGGTAGGAAATTGCATTCACCGAGAATCCAATGCTCCTAAGCCTCTCAGACTCAAGGACAATCCGAAATCAAGGACACAAAAAAGCCGGAACGCTAGGGGGTGCGTTCCGGCAAATCGCACATTGGAAAACCAATGTGCGAGGCGCCCGGGGTTGGTCGCCTGGAGTAACAACAGAGTGACGATCATTCAAAATTTTGCTTTTCGCAAGCGCTTACCGCCTATTAACAGATCTTCTGGCTCCCTCGCCTTTAGCAATAACTGAGACTCTACTATCAAATAAAGAATTCATTAAGACCTGACAGTCAGATCTTTATAAAACTGATAAGATTATCTAATAGCATGAAATATCGAGATAACCTGGTCTTCGCTACGAATTCTTTTACAGACAATTAAATATTTTTACAATTCGTCCATTCACGCCTCACTCGTGCCTGAGAGCCTCGATTGGATTCAGCAAAGCCGCTCGAACAGCGGGATAGACTCCAGAAAGCACCCCGATGGCACTGCTGAAGATGAGGGCCAACATCATCGCATTCCAAGGGATAGATTCGATAACGTCGCCCCCCGGGATGGTCGTTCTGAAGACCTGAATGAGGGCCAAACTGATGAGCATTCCCAAAAGGCACCCTAGGATACTGATCACAATCGATTCGGCGATGAATTGAATAAAAACGTCCATACCCTGAGCCCCGATGGCCTTCCGCACCCCGATTTCGCGAATGCGCTCATTCACCGAAGCGAGCATCACATTCATGATTCCGATACCTCCGACAATTAGGGAAATCCCCGCAATCCCTCCCAGGGAGAATTTGAAATTACGCTCCAATTTGCTGAGTTCAGCCAACTGGTCTTCTCCAGTCTCGACCTCAAAATCGAGAATTCCATTATGGGCAATCCGCATTGCGTTTTCCACTGAACCAGTCACTTCGACAAGCTCACTGGGATTCTCAACTTTTAAGAATATGCGGTTAATATCGTTTTCCTCCCCTCGGTGCTCCATCGCTGTGCTCACCGGTATGAATGCAATACGAAACTTACCCCGCAGCGCATTCCGTTTCTGGCCCGGTTGCCCTAGAAACTCTTCTTCGAGAACCCCAATGACGCGATAAGATGCTCCATTGAGGCGGACGTGTTTTCCAATGGGCGATTCTCCTGGAAAGATCCGATTAGAGAGTGGAGGGCCCAGAACAATCACCCGTTCTTTGCGCTTGATGTCCATCTCACTGATAAAGCGACCCGAAAGCATCTCATAATTGAGAATCACCTGAAAATCGGGTTCCACGCCAAACACCGGCGCTGAATAAGCTCTACTCTCGTACGAAATGCGCTCCCAACCCTCATCGAAGCGTGTCGAGGCGTGACTGATCCCGTCGACTGAAGATCTCAAGGCATCAATATCGTAAATCGTCATCCCCGGCGAGAGGTAGGCGATCTCCTCTTGGCGATCTGGCACCGATTTGCTACCAATTTCTATCTTTTCAATACCACCCAGGCTGTCGAAGGCTTTGCGAGTCGAGCCAATCATTCCATCAATCACCCCGACCATCGAGACAAGCGCAGCCACTCCGAGAACAATCCCACTTATTGAAAGCATTGTCCGGACTTTGTGCGCCCAGATTTCGCGAGAGCCGTTAACGAATCCTGTCCAGAGTGCGCTCATTTTTTGAGGGTCAATTCACTCACTTCGGCGCGATTACCTGTCTTGGGCTCCTGCTCATAATTTTCCACAACGACTCCATCCTTCATGCGGATAACACGATCACAATAGCCCGCAACATGGGGATCGTGGGTCACGATCGCTAAAGTGTTCCCCTCGCGTTTCAACTCACCAAAAAGGTCCATGATTTTATCGACGTTCTTGGAATCGAGGTTTCCGGTCGGCTCATCTCCGAGGATGAGGCGGGGTGTGTTTATCAACGAGCGTGCTATCGCGACCCGCTGACGTTCGCCACCTGATAACTCCAGCGGGGTATGTTGCTTGCGGTGCTCCATTCCGACACGCTCGAGCACCTGAATCGCGCGCTCCCTCCTCTCTGTGTCTCGGCGACGCGCGTAATGGGTGGGGAGTAATATGTTCTCAAAGACCGAGAGACGGGGCAGCAGATTGAACGATTGGAATACAAAACCGATCTTCCTCGAGCGAAGCACTGCCCGATTTTTTTTGGAGAGATGCGTGACATTTTCACCTTCAAAAAAAAGATCACCTTCGGTGGGCCGATCCATGAATCCCAAAACGTGCATGAGTGTGGATTTTCCAGAGCCAGAGGAACCCGTGATCGCCACCAGCTCACCCTCACGGATCGAGACATCGACCCCATCGAGCGCATTGACCACCTCGTTGCCGATCCGGTAGCGCTTCCTCAGTCCTCGCGTTTCAATAATGTTCATCTGATTAAGACAGCGTATTTAAGACTCAGCATCTCCCGCAGGAGCAGCCTCGTTTTTCGAACTCCGGGCTTCCTTGAGCAACAGATCTTCCCGCGGTCGATTGCGTGCGATCTCCGAACCCGCACCTATTCCCTCGAGGACTTGTATATAACGGTGATCCCGGATCCCGAGTTCGACGTTCTGCACGCGAAATCCTTGATCACTTTTGCAGTAGACGAAGGGTTGGTCGTTTTTATCGAAGAACACTGAGGATATTCCAACAGCTACCGCATCTTCCGCGCTATCGACCAGTATCTCGATCTCTCCACTGATACCCGGACGCACCTGTCTGCCCTCTGTATCTAACTCGAAGCGCACCGGAAACACTCGCCGATTCCGCTCGGTCCGAGCAGATGCAGCAATCTGGCTGACCGTAGCGGTCAAACGGGTGCTACCCAGAGAGTCAAAGGCGATCGATGCCTCTTTTCCTATGAATAACTCATTGACCTCCAGCTCACTCACCGTTGCCTCCAAGTACATTCGAGAGAGATCGGCCACTTTCAGAAGAAGCGTTCCATTGCTATTCGAATTCACCCCATTGATCACACGACCCTCGGTGAGATCAAAATCAATGATGACCCCATCATGCGGGGCTCGGATGGTGGCCCGATCGAGGTCTTTTCGGGCTTCAATCAAGCGCGTCTCGCGGATTGAAAGCTGGAGTTTGGCAAGCTCGTAATCAGTCTGCGCATTGAGAAAATCAGCTTCGTTAGCGAAGTTTTCTTCGCGGAGCACTTTCAAGCGTTCAAAATCTCGCTCCTCGCGCTCGAGACGCAGGCGTTCGGACTCAACCTGCCGCTGAGCTTCTTCCAAGCGCGTTTGTAAATTTGTACGATCTAGCTCGATAAGCGCCTGGTCCTTCAGGACGGGATCTCCCTCTTCCACCAGCAGCGTGACAATCCTTCCATTGATCTCAGAGCGGACTTCCGTTTCCAGAATGGGGCGGACCGATGCACTGGTCGTGATGATTTCTTCAATATCTGCCAAAACAGACTTGGTCACTGGCACTCCCTCAAGTTTTTGACGCAGGACCTGAGCATGATTCGGCTTGATCGATTGATATGCCAAAAATCCAAGCCCACCCAATATGGACAAAATCAGAGTCAGAAAGAATAAGCTTTTCATAGTTGAGAGGTACTAGAGTTTTGGATTCTTCGCTCGATCCGAATGCAAAGTGGACGTCGATCCCAATTCGCTGAACTGAGTCAATTGAGGAGAAATGTCCCAGGACACATTGAATGCGTTGAAGAGCTTGTGATCCAATCGGGCTCGGAGGGTATCCTGTCGGATCACCCGCCGCAAATTTGAAATGCGATCCATCTGGGCATTATCGAGGGCGCGTTGAGCTTGAAGAACGCTTCGGAATGGCTCGACCCCGGCTCGATAACTCGCTCGCTCGCGCTCGAAGAGGCGCTGCTGAAGAGCGACCTGCTCATTTGAGATTTCGAGCTGAGCGAGCGCAGCCCGAAAATCCCGAAGGACTTGTCTCGCGAGGAGACGCTTATCATATTCCGCACGCTCTCGGCGGGTTGACTCCTTCCTCAACTCCAAAACCGCCAGCCGTGCGTCTGCCTTAGACTGGCGCCGTCCCCAGGGCATCGATACTGAGATGCCTGCGCCCCACGAATACCCGTTTCGCTCAATCGCCGCATCATAGGCGCCAAAGGTTCCAGAATCCCTGCCCAGGGCTCGCCCGTTCAGAGAGAGGTCGACACGAGGGAGCAGGTTCCTCCGTGCAACTTCGCGATCGCGCTCCAAGATCGCCAGGGAATTTTCGATAGTCCTCAGCTCGAAGTCTCGCAAGATCACCTGTTGATACCATTCCGAAACTTCGGGTAGGCTAGGGATCTCCGCGGGCATCGCCAAGGCGATTTCAGGATAATCGAGCAGGATGTCATCTCCTTGCAAGCGTCTCAGCTCATCATGCGCAGTCTCAATATTCAGCTCTGCATCCAAGAGAGCTTGCCTGCGGGTCGCTAGAGAAGCTTGCGCTTGCAATACCTCAAGGTCGGTCGCGAGGCCCAACTCCATCCTCCGTTCGTTCTCACGTAGGAGATTTTCTGCAAGCTCGAGAGATGATTCCATCAAGCGCATACGCTCCTGCTCGAAGGACAAATTCCAATAGGCATTCACGGTTCCCTGGATGGTATCCAGGACCTGTCCTCGGTATGTGAGGAGTGCAGACTCATTGCGGACTTTGGCCCGAAACACATTCGCTAAGTTGACAGTTTTGCCAGCGCCGCCCAGCAGCGGTTGGCGCACATCGATTCCGAGAGACGCCTCGGTATCCTCGCTAAACGACGAATAGGAGGCATCGGTGGACAGGGTAATCTGAGTGCCCAAGCCAGTCCGCTTATTCACCCGAAACCCCCCATTCACCGACTCTCGTGAAGGGCTAGAGTTTCCAGACTGATCAGTCTGTGAGCCGGGAGATTGACGCTCTTGGTAATTGATCGAAGAACTCAAAGTCGGATCAAAATTCGCCTCAGCACGCTCGATATTCACCTCGGTCCGAGCGTAATCAAATCCGTTCAAACGAACGTCAAAATTGTTTTCTAAAGCACGCGCCACCGCCTCTTGCAACCTGGGAGGCGTTGCGCCTGCTGGTGAAACGAGCCAAACAAGAATCGCTAGGAAGGGTAATCTAAGCATGATACGTTCGAGTCTCTAGGAGGGGTAGCCATCATAAATACCATTTGTCCCGGACTCTCTGCTATACGGACAAACGCGGACAAAATAAATTCGTTGCACAGTTTTAGACTCGGGCCCTATTAAGCAATCCCAAGGATTACAAATCAATCGCGATGCGCGAGCGATTCTCAAAATAATGTAGCTTCTCAAAGCCAATCGAGCGCAGGAGAGGGATCACCGAATCATAATGGCGCGCAACATTTTGAGGCTCGTGCGAATCCGACCCAATGGTCAATTTGCACCCTAATTCATGCGCCCAGCGCAAGATAAGAGGATCGGGGTGGAGCTTATAGACGCCTTTACTCAGACCACTTGTATTGACTTCGATGCATACGTCTTCTTCGACTGCCGCTTCGAGAAATTTTCTTATCACTTCCTCGTGCTCGATAGGCTCAAAATCTCCAACCGTACCATAAATTCTGATCACATCAGGGTGCGCTATGCTATCGTAGCGACGCGATCGCACTCCATCCGTAAGCACCCGGAAATACGCATCAATCTTCTTGAAGTCGTTATCCAGCTTATGCCGGTAGAGCCACTCCTGGAAAATCGCGGTATGATGATGCATCGATCCGAGCACAAAGTGAAATGAATAATCGCTCAGAACCTGGTCCATTTCCCGCATGATTTGCTCAGACGGAAAGATTTCCGCCTCAATGCCCGTCAATACCCGCACTCCGTAGTCCTCGCCGACCTTAGTCGCCAAGGCTGTCATCGCGAAATAGGTCTCAAGCTCCCGCAGATCCATGCGGATGTTCCGGCCTCCAAATCCGCTATTATTCATCGGAATGTGGCAGGTGAAGGTGATGATATCCAAAGCACGCTTAGCAGCTTCGCGCACATATTCAACCGGCTCACCGATCGCGTGACCGCACAAGGGCGTGTGCATATGACAATCAATCCTCATTGTTTCGATGACTCTTAGAACATCTCGAAAGCAGATTTAAACAAAATTATGGGCTCAAACGAGAAACAGTCCACAAATCTTCACCCAGCGACGCGCGTTCGTAGCGAAAGCGATCATGCAGGCGGCTCGGCCTTCCCTGCCAAAACTCAACCGTTAGCGGTCGTATCTTAAAACCTCCCCAGAAATCTGGCAACGGGATTTCACCTCCTCGAAACTTGCGCTTCATCTCCTCTAACTTCATCTCCAAGACCTGACGCGAAGATATGACACGGCTCTGCTTCGACACCCACGCCCCTAACTGAGAGCCTTTCGGGCGCGACAGGAAATATCTTAAGGATTCGGCGGAAGACACGCGTTCGGCAATGCCGCCGATAATCACCTGACGCTGCAGCTCCAGCCAGGGGAAACACACCGAAACCTGCGGATTTTCTCCAATCTGCTCAGATTTTTGGCTTTGGTAATTCGTGTAAAATACGAGCCCTTCAGAATCATAAGCTTTCATCAACACCGTTCGACTTGAGACACATCCACCGCTGTCCGCAGTAGATAAGACCATCGCATTAGGTTCCAGCAACTCGGCTGAGCAGGCTTCATCGAACCACTTTTGAAACTGTTGCAAAGGTGCCTCGGCCAGGTCATCAAGCTCAAGCTTCGCCTGAGTGTATTCCTTTCGTAAATCGGCTGGATTCATAAAGTTCCAAATGTGTATCGGAAACAAAAGAGGTGCAAGCCCTCGGGCCTCAATAGATCGCAAGCAGCCTTATAATTCCGCACCTTCCACTTGCGCACGGTTCAGATCCCGCCCACATTCCTGGCGATGAAATATGTATTCGACCACACCCGCATCCGCGTTTCCGACCTCGATAAATCGATCCAATGGTATTGTGACCACTGCGGATTCGAAGTAGACCGCCGCACCGACAAGTCTCCATCGGGAAATCAACTCGCTCACCTCGCGATGCCAGGCAGTGCCCACAAGTTAGAACTCACCTACTCGCCCGATTTTGATGTCACCTTCCCGGAGGACCTCATCCACACATGCATACGAGTCGATGATCTTTTGGCATACTGTGCGGAACGCGAGGCGGCCGGCGTTGAAATCTGGCCCGGAAACTGGAAAGAAAAATTCACCAACTCCGAAAAACGCATGGCCTTCATCACCGACCCTGACGGCTATGAAGTCGAAATTCTCGAAATCCAATAGACCCGCCTAAACTCCCGTGAGGCTGAATATCGGGACAATTCACCCACACTAGCTCTACTTGTTAAAATGAACTAGAAGACCCAGACCCGTTCCTTCAAACGCTCTAAAAAATGAACCACGAATGCACACGAATTTACACGAATCGTTTATTTCTTCGTGTGGATTCGTGCCCATTCGTGGTTAAAACAAGCCGTAGAGACCCTTTGACCCAGTAGAACTAGCTAAACTGCATCCAAGCGTCAGCCCATTGACCGTCGATGCAGGAATCCCAGGCTTTTACGGGCCTGCCCTGCGCATTTGCGGCATGCGTGTAGGCAGTCTGAATCTCATCAATTTCTTTGGCAAGAATTCCGCTGAGAGCCAGGCATCCACCTGCGGCAACCGCTTCGATGATCGGTTGTGCGTGAGGCACCAATACATTCGTCTGGATATTCACGAGTAAAAGATCGGCACCTTGCTTGACGAGCCCTTCCGGGACCACATCGACTGCAAACGGAATATCCGGCAACTGTTCGTTAAACTCATTGTGTTCTTCCGCGATGCGAACGGATTCAGGATCGAAGTCAAAACCACTCACCTGCGCGAAGCCAAGCGCCTTTGCGCTGAGCGCAAGAATACCCGAACCACAACCGGCATCAACGACCCTGCAGGAATTCAAATCGGGCTGGGTCACGTGAAAATCAACCAAACGTTGTGCGCACAGTCGGGTTGATTCATGCGCCCCCGTTCCAAAAGCCATTCCAGAATCGAGGTAAATGTATGCTTCATTTTTTGGAGCCAATCGTGACTCTTTTTCCCAAAGAGGAATCCAGTGCAGGGTACCATAATTCCAATACTTCAGGTGAAATTTATATGCCTCTTTCCAGTCTTGATCTTCCAGGACTTCGAAAACCGGATCGCCCGCCAAACCCACAATCTGCGACTTGATCACTTGAAACGCTTCTAATGCCGTGGACTCTGTATCAAAGTAACCATACAAATAAAAGGGATCCAGCGGCTCCTTCTGTTCCAGAATCCAGGCAGATTCTTCTTGGGTCTCCAAAAACCCCTCCAGCAAATCCACCTCCGGGCCCGTAAGTTCTTTTTTTAAGACAATCATCAGAAATCAAGAGGGCTTGTATTGAATCTCTCCCACGCTTAGCCGCCTCACCACATCCACCAACAAGCGATGCTCGGCCACGTGAATCTTTGCCTCAAAGGAATCGCGAGAATCGTCTTCGGTAATAAGCACGGTAGACTGGTCAATCACACAGCCCCCATCCAAGTCAGCGTTCACCCAATGGACCGTGCATCCACTTACTTTCACCCCATAAGTCCAGGCCTGACCAATCGCATCTAAGCCCTTAAAACTCGGCAATAAACTCGGGTGCAAATTTATGAGCTTGCCTTCCCATCTCTCCAAAAGACCATTGCCGACAATCCGCATAAATCCGGCTAGGACTACCAGATCGGGTGCCCACGAGTCCAAAATTCCCAGGTATGCGGCGTCTCCAGTCTTCCTAGAATACCGTTCGTAGCGAGCCGCCTTCTCGAAATCCCGCGCATGTTTCAAAATACCGGAATCCTCCCGATCACTCAGGATACCCACGATCTCGGCTTCGCCAAGCGTTCCATTCGATTCAGCCTTCAGAAGAGCATGAGCATTGCTGCCACGGCCACTCCCGACAATTGCAATCTTGTATGGCATCTTAACTTTGAGAGAGTGAGTGAATCCAAACCACCTCAATGCACATGTTCCTGTGTGGGCTCTGGCATGACATTCACCGCTACCGCATTCTCAGGTTTCAAAAATTCTTTAGCCAAAAGGTTTATATCTTCCACCGCAATACTCTCATAATCATCAAAAATACTCTTTGCCCATTCCAATTGATCGGGATAGACGGTCGCTCCTGACATCACTGTGTAGAGCCAATAAGAGTTATTCCGA
>JBCCBL010000058.1:0-11473 GCA_039034055.1 Verrucomicrobiota bacterium
CCAATATTTCCCATTGATTTAATTTTTGTTTTATGTAAGTTTTATCCTCCCACTAAATATGGCAGACGCATTGGACAGGTTCCCGGTTTTTTTCGGCACATTTGAGCGACGTTTTGATAGTAAACGTCGCATTGCCTTGCCTTCAGAGTGGATTCCGAACCCCAAGCCCGACTATTTCTTAGGTTTCTTTGAGCCAGGAGAACGGTTGCTGCGCGTATACCCAAAGCAGTTTATTGATCACCTAAGAAACTACACAGAGGCTGTGATAGAGAGTGATAGGGAGGCTAAGATTGCATTGAGAGGATTTTTTAGGCGGGCTCGATATTTGAAATTAGATCCAGAGAATCGTATTACACTGGACGTCGGATTGGCAGAAAAATTGGACTTCTCTTCCAGTGTTGTTCTGGAGGCAGAAGATCGCAGTTTTGTGATCGATGATGCGATTCGCGCCAAATCACGGGTCGATGACGATGATTCAAGCGCTTATTATGACGCTTTGAGGCGCGTCACTGAATTGAGGTAAAACCCATAGAATCCCACGAATTTATGAACACACCGATCACACATTCCTACAATCACTGGCAGCCCCGATCCTTTATTGGAAAGCGGGAGCCCATGAAATCACTGGATACGATCTTCCGAGAATTGGAGGAATCGCAAGCAGTCCCGTCAGAGAGACGTGGACGCCATCGCGGGCGTCGCGCTTTCTCCTCTCGAGCCCCGTTCACCGCATTAGCTTAAGCCGTGAGTAATTGACGCAATGAATTTCCCCGAGGTCCCAGATAGTATAACCGCGCAGCCTTTGATTGAGCTGTTGCGCGGATTGCCAGTGCGTGATTTGCATGGCAACCTGCAGTGTGGCGTGACTGGGATTGCTGAGCATAGTGCATTGGTGTCCGAGGGGGGGCTCTTTGTAGCCTGCCCCGGAGAAAAGACTCATGGGCGAAATTTTGTAAATGAAGCTTTTGAGCGTGGGGCTCGCATTGTCTGCACGGAGACGCCTTTGGATTTACCGGCGGGGATGACGCAGGTGCGTGTTTCTGGAATTTCGCGAGTAAAGCATCAAATTGCTCAACGGTTTTATGATTTTCCGCAATACGATTTAGATTTAATCGGGATCATCGGCAGCGAGCAGCGGACACCGGTCAGCAGTATTGCGCACTTTTTGCTAGACAATTGGTTCAATCCTACCGGTTTGCTCAATGCAGAGGTCTGCGATTTCGGGCGCACCCTACGGGCTGCCGAGCTGACAACTCCCGAGCCTTGTGACCTGTATCGTCTGCTGCGGGAAATGATCGCTTATGAAAGACGCTGTGTTGTCATGGAAATCACCACACAAGGTCTTTTGAGGCAGCGTGTGCGGGGGCTCGGTTTCCACGTATTAGCATTTACCGATCATCGTTTTGAGCGAGATGCGGCTGATGAATGGACTAACGTTCTGACTTTGAAGGAGCAAGCGTTGGCGCGAGGATGGGATCATGGACCTTCGGACATCGTCGTAATCAATCGCAACGATCCGGTTTCGAGCAAGTTGCTGTGCATGGTCCCGACAGCTATTGATACGGTTACCTACGGGATTGATGTCTGCGCCAATATCCGCGCGGAGAATTTGCTTAAAACCCCGCTGGGATGGCAATTTGATCTGCTCTGGGAAGGGGGTCGGGTTCAGACGCTATTCCCGATTAAGGGCCCCAAGAAAAAAGTGCTCGAGGCTTTGGGAGCCTTAGCGATTGCTTATGCGTACGGCCGCAATCTGTATGAAATGGCGGCGTTGCTTCCTGATTACTCCGAGTCCTCCTCAGGGCAGTTGCATCTGTTGTAGTTGATGCCTCGGAGGTCTTCTGGAAGCTCTTATGCTTGGCGGATTACTCAGAGTCTCGAAGGACTGTCTCGATTTGCTCGAGTTCATCACTGCTAAAGCTGCTGGCTTGGACGATCTTGGCGTTTTCCTCCAGTTGCTGAACGCTACTGGATCCGACCAGGACCGAACAGACCGATGGATTGCGCAATATCCAACTCAGGGCAAGTTGCGCAAGGCTTTGTCCGCGTTGAGTCGCGATCTCGTTTAAGGCGCGGACTTTTTCAAGTCTTTCGGGTGAAAGGCTATCTTTTTGCAAGTAGCTGAGGTTATTGCTCGCGCGTGAGTTTGCGGGAATGCCGCCTAGGTATTTGTCTGTCAACAGACCTTGCGCCAGAGGAGAGAATGCGATGATGCCGTAACCGGCTTCGGACGCGAATTCCATCTGCGCCTCTGGTTCGCGATCAAACATCGAGTATTTGAGTTGGTTCAGCACAAAGGGCACATGGTATTTCTCAAGGAGACGATGTATCTCCTGCATTTGCGCAACGTCGTAGTAGTTGGAAATGCCGATGTAGAGGGCTTTGCCTTGTCGACAGATATCGGAGAGTGCCAAAACGGTCTCTTCGAGTGGAGTGCTGGGGTCCGGGCAGTGGTGGTAAAAGATATCAACATAATCGAGTCCCATTCGCTCTAGGCTCTGATCGAGGCTATTCATCAAATATTTTCGCGAACCTCCGTGGCCGTAGGGCCCAGGCCACATGTCGTAGCCAGCTTTTGTGGAGATGATTAATTCGTCGCGATAGGCCAAAAAATCTCTCTTCAAGAGACGGCCAAAATTCTCTTCGGCCGTCCCGTAGGGAGGCCCGTAGTTATTTGCTAAATCAAAGTGAGTAATGCCGAGATCAAAGGCCTTTCGGAGCATTTCTCGACTGAGGAAGAGATCGTCGCCTTCGCCAAAGTTGTGCCACAGTCCGAAAGATACTAAGGGAAGTTGCAATCCGGTGGTCCCTGCTCGGCGAAAAAAGTGCGGGGAATAACGGTTCTCAGCAGGTATGTAAGGTCGGATCGGTCGGTGATCGTTGGTGTGTTCCATTCTGGTTAGTCGGGATCTAGGATTTGACGCAGCTGCTCATACCGGATCGATGTCGGATGACACAAAGGTTTTCTTTCGGGAATCTAGGGAGCGCGGAATCCTCAAAAAATGGGCTTTCATTTTTGGTCAATTTTGGCACTCATTGCGCTGGTTCGAGAGGGATATTATTATGAATTTAGGCGCATTTTCAATCAGCCTCACGGTCAAAGATCTTCACAAGTCTATCGGGTTTTATGAGACCCTAGGCTTCTCCACAATGGCCGGAGATAGCAGCGAAGGCTGGATTATTCTAAAAAACGGAGCCCATCTTATCGGCCTTTTCCAAGGGATGTTCGACAAAAATATGCTTACATTCAACCCTGGCTGGGATCAGAGTGCGCAGAATCTTGATACGTTTACCGATGTACGTAGTCTTAAAGCGAAGTTGACCGAGCAGGGGGTTGAGATCGCTGTTGATCAAATATCGAGCGATGCCGGGCCGGGTAGTTTCATCATTATTGATCCGGATGGAAATCCGATATTGATCGACCAGCATCGATGAAGAGGCCTCCGGTTCGCTGGCCATAGCAATGATAGCGAGCGAATAGATCGTTGGAATTCGAGGAACGCTCGTATGATACACCGCGTAGTTCTATGTGGTCAAAGGGTCTCTACGGCTTCTTTTAACCAACAATGGGCACGAATCCCCGCGAAGAGATAAACGATTCGTGTAAATTCGTGTCCATTCGTGGTTCATTTTTTAGCGTCTGGAGGAACGGGTCTTGGTCTTCTAATTCATTTTAACAAGTAGAATTCTATGCGGGATCTATCGAAGATTTTAGGTGTCTTCTGGGTCATGAGCGTGAGAAAGGATGCTAGGTGGGTGTGCGGTGGTCAGTCTTGCTTCGCGTCCTTGAATGTGCTGGTGGACTTTTGATAATTATAAGAATGCGGTAAGCTTAAATGATCACTCCGTCAAAGCCCGAATGAATCACATATCCCGGATTGTATTCACCTCATTTTGCCTGGCTCTTTCGAGCGTGACGGTCGCAGACCTTGTAGAGGTGAAGGATCTCGAGCAAAGATTTTGGAAAAATAGCGGTTTTCAGATAGACTCCTTCGACCGCGAGCAAGTCCGCAGCTTTTTCCGTTTTGTGTACGCGGCCTCCGAGGGGATTGATCCCCAATGGACTGGGAGCTTTGACCGCTTTAACCCCGGTAGCACCTCAGATCGATTCAAACGCTCGGTAATCACTCGCATTAATTTCTATCGAGCGATGGCCGGTGTGCCCGCAGATGTAGAATTTAGATCGGAAAACAGTGAAAGCGCGCAGGAGGCTGCTTGGGTTATGAGCTACAATGGAGAACTCTCGCACTATCCGCAACGCGATGAGTTTAAGAAGGTTTCCAAACGTGCGGAAATCGCAGCGCTCAGTTCGAATCTATCTCTCGGTTCATTCGGTGCTGAGGCGATTACTGAGCAAATGCAGGACAATGGGCAGCGCAATCAAGCGGTCGGGCATCGTAGGACTCTTCTAGATCCGCGAACTCGATTTATGGGGACTGGGGATGTTAAGGGAAATGGAGATTTTGCTTCGACCAATGCACTATGGGTATTCGATGACAGTGAAGAACGCGCTGAGAGAATCGAGCAAACCCGCGATCCCTTTGTAGCTTGGCCTCCCAAGGGTTACGTGCCCTACCAGCTTGTGTTTCCACGCTGGTCTTTTTCGATTCAAGGAGCTGATTTTAGCGAGGCTGAAGTGACCGTCTCTGAAAAAGGAAAATTGGTTCCAGTCACTATTTCGGATCGCGAAGAGACATTTGTTGGATTGAACAGCATTGTCTTCACTCCGTTTAATCTGTTGGTGTTGTGGGACGATCCCAATTTGAATGATCGTTGGTCAAAGCCGGAATTTGATCGTACTTTTTCCATAACAGTATCTAATGTAAAAGACGCTCCCCAGGACACATATACCTACCAGGTCATCGTGTTTGATCCTGATACGTCCGAAACCTCTGGGGTACCGCAAATTCTTCGCGATGGTGAAGATGGAAATTACACGGTCGTTAGAGATAGACTATCTTCCAGCTATCAAATCCTCAAAGGCGAAACCCTTCCCGCGAATATGATTTGGGGTGCGGAGGAGGATGGTCCCAGCGTCTCGATCAAGGCTCAGGGGGATTATGCGGTGCTTTCGAATTTGCGTGTCCGTTCTGGAGAACGAGCCTATCACCTAGCGCATATGGGAATTCGTGATGAGATTTTTGAACTCGAGGAAACGCTTGTTCCGAGTGTCGAGTCAGTCTTATCGTATTACGAATTCATCGGCCCCAGATCTGTGGATCAGGTGAGAGAGATCCAAGTATCGGTCGATGGAGGACAAAACTGGAAATCTCTCTATTCTGAGGCTGATGAGTATCGCTATATCACGGAAAGGCCTATGGAGCTGCGTTCGCAGCCATTGGGCGATTATGCGGATCGAATGATTCGAATCCGCTTCTGTTTCTTCTTTGATGGAGGCTCTTTTCATCAGTATCGGGGGGATGGATTCAAAACCTCTGATCTAGAGGGATGGTTTATCGACGACATTCGTATCTCGAACGCTCACGTTGTCGAAGAATTGAAAGTTTACTCAGCCTGTCTCCAGAGCAAATTTGTCTCAGGCTCCGATGCTCAAAGTCGTGGTGAAATAATTGCGGTTCGCCCTGTCTATTTCCAGAGTTTCCCTGGAATGTGGGCACCGGTTGAATTCTTGGCACCTCGTTGACGATGGAATATGGTTAAATATAAATATGGATACAAATAATTTAGAAAGCCCAAGGTTATCAATTTTTTCTCCAAAACCACAATTTACTTTTGAGTTCTAGCGGATAAGAGAGCGGCCGGGATAATTTAAAGTCGAATCTCTCATCTGAAAGCATCCTCAAGCGGTTGCTGAAGCCCCGCTTTTGGGATGTTTATTAGGTAGCTGTCGTGCTGATTGGAGAGACTATCAAATGGAAATACACAATGTGTATTACCAGTGATCTGTGGCCTGGATTTGGTCTCGAGCTTTTGGCTGTGGCAAGCTAAATTCGTTGCTATCTCCCAAAAATCTACTGCCCGATTTCTTCGTGATTGAGTCGTCTTCTTGAATCTTTTCGATCCATTGGGAGTACTAACGTTTGCTGGCTTCGGTCCGTATTTTTTCTAGGCGGGCCCATTCGAGGCTTTCGATATTTACGGATGGATGCCCCACGAAATTTCGTTCAATGAGAGCTTCGTCGGCGAGCGCATTGATGGTAAACTGCAGGCCGTGACAGTCGATACAGGAGGTCCGGATCATCTTTTCGTTGGGTCGGAGTGTGTTGTTTTGATTGTGATCGACGCGAATGACTGTAGTCCCAAATTCATTTACCTCAATGCGAGGCATGTGGCAGGTTGCGCAACTCACACCTGTATTCTCCGGGGCGTCTCCAGCCAGCTCCTTTTCCCACGTCATGAAGTGTTTTGAATTTATATAGTTTTGGCTGTGCTCGTCGTTATGGCACTGCATGCAGGCCTGGGTCGCAGCGTATTGGGTGTCAAAGTTGTGCCCACCGTGGCAACTGATGCAATTTAGCTCTTTGTGTGCAGCATTTGATTTCATATCAAGCCGGGCGAGTTCAGGTCGCATTGGTGAGAGTTCTTGAGCGACGCGCATTCCGTGCATGCCTTCCTGGAAGGATTTGTTTTCGTATTGGTGGCATTTGACGCAACTCATGTGAGTGGGCTTCTCGACCCAAAATTCGGCTCCTTGGGATGTGTCTCCGTGACAATCCATGCAGTTCACCCCGGCTGCTGCATGACTTGATATCTCCCACGAATGCACCCACTCCTCCTGCTTGGGCGCTCCTGTGGGTGCATCGGGTGCGGGTACTCCTTCCGATTTCGCGACTTGTTCGTTGTAGTAGCTGCGGGATTTGCGCTTTGGGCTCAATTTGTGGTCTGGCTCATCTAGATGATCCGCGAGGAAGCGTTCATAGAGAGCAGTATTATCATGAAAATTGTGACAACCGGCAGTTGCGCAGGTATCGAAGGTTAGGTTTTGATGGGTTTCACGTTCTTCGAAAATGGTGTCATGACAATAGACGCAGTAGTCCGTGGGCAGCGAAACGCCCATCTCTAGGGTCGTATCCGGGCTGTGTTCTTTGTGGCAGGTGATACATTTAGTGGCTTCAATTTTTTCCAAACGAGATGCGTTGCGCGGATCTTTAAATTTGATGACTGGGTGGGAATCGTCGACGCGTTTGAGTTCTTCTGCATGACACTGGGTGCAAGCATTTTGCTTCACCCCTTGGTTTGGCGTATGGCAAACGGAGCAGGCGAGTTCTATTTGATGATGCCCATGAGACATTTCTCCTGGGGTGACGAACTCTGGCGATTCTTGATTCAGAGAGTAGGTGAGACCGGCTGCCAAGGAAATCACTGCGACAAACCAAATATTCCAAAATTTGAATACTTTAAGCATCGTCAGTAGAGGTAGACCTTAGCCACGTGGATTCCTAGAAGAGCGACGTAGGGCCAGAGAAGAGCCATGTGGATCGCGGTTGCCGCGAAACGTATCTGGCGTCCTCGGACTCCAGCGAAGCGGTGTTCCTGAGATAAAGCGACGGCGACGAGGGCTCCCGTCGTGTTCAATGTAATGAATGTTGCGGCGAGCCAGAAATTAAATCGATCCCCCATGCTGAATCCAGTGTGCAGGAATAGACCGATGAGCGTAGTCAAGCCGAGCGTTGTGTGAAAATTTCGCCAGAAGTTATAGTTGCCCCACTTGAACCATCGGACGCGCTTTCTTAAGGAAATGACGAGCGAGAGGGCACTCGCGCCAGCGACGCTAAACCCGGTGATTTGTTTGGCGAGTGAATCGTTCCAGAGTCGACTCAGGCGGTAGAGTGTAGATTGGACGGTATCGGTGGGGTTGATACCAGGTATCGTCAAAAAAGCGATTACGATAGCTGCGGCCAATGCACCCATGATCGGCATCCAAACGTGCTTTTTAGCAACGACCCCTGTTCCTTCATCGCTCGTGCTTTCCCCAGTCAGTTGTTTGAGCTGGGGAATACATGACTGACAAACGGTTCCGGCTCTGCAGGCAGATCCGAGGCTTTCGACAGTATTATTGCCTTCCCCGATGAGTGCGCGCAATTTGCCGCAAGTCATGCCGGTGCAGCTACAAGCGACGGCATTGTCAGGCCAAAGGATCGAATCGGTATCGGGCAGAATTTCCGGAATGTCTCCGGTCGATGGAAACTGACGTAGAGAGCGGGCTGCGATGCGAACGCGAGACTTTACCGCGGATTCTAATGCGCTGTCCTGATCCCAGGAGCCAATCGAAATTGCTCCTTGAAGGTTTCCCTTTTCTAGAGAAATAAATCGATATGCAGCGTCGGTTCTGAATTCGCTGGTCCGTCCCTGATCCAGATAAGATCCAAACATCGAAACACTGACGGGTCCAACGTTGAGACGCGAGCTGAGCGTGCTCCCTTCATAGAGGGCATCGGTCCCGTTGATTCGTTTTGCTAGGACATCAGCCATGGCGTATCCGGGAGCCACCAAGCCATAGCGGAGGCCTCGGTGCATCGCGCAAGAGCCGATCGCGTAGATATCAGATACGCTGGTCTGCAGCGTATCATCAATTAAAATACCGCCTTGGATTCCCGAATTTACCCCACAAGACTCCGCGAATTCACTGTTCGCTTGGTCTCCAATAGCGATGATACAGAGGTCACATCTGATAGTCTCTCCATCTGCGGTTTCAAGAATAAGACCGTCATCATCAGGAGTGATTGAAACGGTATCTTTCTTTGTTTTGATCTCGATTCCAAGTCGACTGAACGACTCCTGCAAATGATTTCCAGCAGATTCATTCAATTGCTTAGGCATGGGCCAACTAGCAATTTCGTACACGGTCGTTTTACAGTCTCTCTGAGTCAGGGCGTAGGCAGCCTCAAGTCCAAGCAGGCCGCCACCGATGACCACCGCGCTCCTGGGTCCACCGAGGCTCTGCTCGATCTTTCTGAGGTCTTTGAGGCTTCGGTAAGTGTAGACTTTCGGGCTGTGAATCCCGACAATATTCGGAATTCTGGGCTTGGCTCCCGTCGCTAAGACCAAGCTGTCGTAGGCATAATACTTTCCGGAGCGGCCGAGGATTTGTTTGCGGCTCGGGATTATCTCGAAAACCCCGTCACCATGAATGAATTCTACATCTGATTTTTGATACCAGTCCGCGGGGCGCAGCTCCTCAATCTGCGAGCCAGGCGCGGCCAATGCCTGACTGAGGTGAATCCGATCATAGGGGAGGCTTTTTTCGTCACCGACGACCCGGATTCGGAGTTTTGATTTTTTAGTTCTGTGCCGGAGTAATGCTTCGCAAAAATAATGACCTACCATGCCATGACCTATGATGGTAACGGTGTGGCTTGAGTCTTTCTTCGCTTTGCTGGGCATTCTAGAAATTCACAAAAGTAAGCGCCTATGGAGGTGAGCAGTGGTCTGCCTGCCCCCATAGGCTGTAAATTTTTTCGACTGTTTGACTGTTTTAGGCTGCAACCTCTGCTGCTGCATCTTTCATGGTTGTGGCAAGCAGGGTGTAGGTCTTGAGCCATGCTACTTTCACGTCTTCCGTGAAGGCATCACCCAGGCCCTGACCGAGCGTCCAGATAAGTGCAGTGCCGACGGTATCGTAGTGCTCGTCTTTGACTCCGTAGCCGGCATGGCGCTTACCCATGTCTTGGACGGCCCCGACGACGGTATCGAGTTTTTTGAGACTCCTGACGGCGGTTGTGATCATTGTCATAAGCTTTTTGCCCTGCTCTTTCATATCGCCCTTGAAGAGGGGCTTTACGCTTGGATCAAGTTCAAACAATTTGCCGTAGAAAAGCTCTGCTGCGGTTTCAGCGATTGGAACACATTTCTCCCAGCTCTCCTGAACGAGGTCGATTTCTGCTTCGGTGATCGGAGCTGACAAATCAGGCTCAGCCGTTTTGGGTTCTGATTTGGAAAATATGGATTTAATTAATTTGATCATGTGCTTGCGTAGGTTAGGAAATCAACTGCTAGTTAAACTTCATCAATGGTTGTTAGTTAAATTAATGCCTTGAGGGTGCGCTTCTGAGGATCAGCCCTCTCGAAGCATCGACCGCATGATCACTTAGCCAGCTCTCCTCCCGATCGTTTGAGCCGACCTTTCGAGAGTAGATCTGCTTTGTGGAGTGGATCGAGAATCAGCTAAGCGACGCAGGAGGTGAGTAGTCATTTATTGATCGCTACCCTCGGGGTGAACGGTTTCTGTTGACGCAAATGCCGTTGAAACGATGTCATCCAGCTCGGTCTCATTGGAGAGAGCTGTAGTTGTTTCGCCTGACAGTTTTCCAGTTCCGATGAAGGCCAAGATGCAAATCGCAAACATGACCAAGGAGAGAAAAAAAGCAGGCGTGGAGATACCGCGCTCGTTCATTGTAAAAATGATTAAGCGTCGATCGGTATGCGGATTACCACGCCTCCCATGACATCTCCTAATTCAAAATCTGTCTTAGGACTATCTTTGTGATCGTTGTGGCAGGTCACGCAAACCGGTGCTACTGCAATGTCAGGATAAACAGCCGTAAAGTACTTCTGACCTCCGAGAGTTTCTTCCGAATAGTAATTCTCTCCGATATTATCAGCGATGTACTGCAGGCCTTCTTTCTCAACATCAGTCTGAGTCGCAGCATTTGATTTGTTAATCGGCCAGAGGGATTGGAGTGAGTAGCTGAAGAAAGCGTCTTTCTCAGCCGTTAGCTCGGCACCCATGCGAAACATTTGTGCAGGAAGGGGCAGAGCCTTGTCTTCCATGAAGTGTTCGCTGGCTTTGATCACCTGCTCACCTTTCACCAAGCGGTTGACCACTTGTTGGGTGTAAACAGTCCGATCATTTTCGAGGACCATATGCAGCGCGTCGGCTGCCTTCTGGTAGCTGAGAGATGGCCCCTCAGCGCTTGATTCTCCGCAGCCTGTAAACACAAGTGTGCCCAGCGCTGCCAAAGAACCGATGACGATAGCAGTGTTCTTTTTCATAGTGAAATGAGTGCCGCAGAAGCACCTGAATTTTGAAGATGCATGCTGAATGCCACTTTATTAAAAACTTTTTCAAATGATTAAAGATGTACTTATAATATATCTTTAAGAGCACCTTTTGCGTATTATTAGCCAGAATACTGCAGCGCTGACGTCTTGTCGTTCAAAACGAGTGGAATCCGCAGCCCGAGATTGTTGGCAATCAAATATAAACAAGTGATTGCAGGAGGGGACTCCGCAGAGGACTCGGGGATCCTAGATCACGTAGACGCGAGCTGTCTCTTGAACTGTGCGGCCAGGCCTGGGTGATTCAGCGCGTCGGCGAGGGTATGAGCGCGCAGGGTTTTTATGAAGGCATTGCGCGCCTGGGCTAGTATACCTTTGAGGGCGCAACAATTGTTGAGTCTGCAGGTATTTGTTTTGGAAAATGGTTCAACTGTTTGTTTTGAACGGTCACCCAATGAATCGACCTCTGCTGTTTCTCTGGAAGTTATCGCTTCCAATATTCCCCACGAAAACC
>JBCCBL010000059.1:0-11438 GCA_039034055.1 Verrucomicrobiota bacterium
CAACGCGCGATACGACTCTTGCTATGAACGAGGCTGATACCAACGACTTTTACGAGACCTACCGAGAGCAACTGGTGGGCTATGCGCGCGGGTTTGTTTACAACGTTCATTCCGCAGAAGACATCGTCCAGGAAGCCTTTGCCCGATTCACAAGTAAGCATACATCCCGTTCAATTGACAGTCCCGTAGCCTTTCTCTACCGAATCGTCCGCAATCTTGCCCTCGATCATTGCCGCCGCTCTCAGTTTGAGCGCAAAGTCTTTTCTGATGCTGAAACTGCGGGATCGGAATTTGCCTCGAGCCACATAAACCCTGCTCAATCTGCAATACATCGCGAAGAACTGCTTTCTTTACGGTCAGCTCTTTCGGAGTTGCCCGAGCGCACCCGGATAGCCGTCGAAATGCATCGATGGGGCGGCTGTAAATTAAGAGAAATCGCCCAGCACTTGAATATTTCTACCTCCCTCGCTCAAATCTTGGTGCGTGATGGGGTCGCGCATTGCTACCGCCGACTCCATCATTGATTCAAATTTTACTGGAAAAAAAGCGCACGCAATCGTCTCCTAATGTGAATTCTTATGACCGGAGCGTGGGTTTGTTCCGTTGAGTCGTCTCGCATGCCAAAGAAAATACAGGATATAGAACTCGAAGCCGCAGACTGGCTTGTAAGCCTTTCAGAGGATCCCGATGACTCTGAAGTTCAAGCGTCCTTCAATGCGTGGCTGCAACGCAGTGATGAACACGGTCGGATTTGGGCTGAGATGAATCGTCTGGGCCAAGGATTATCAACAATTTCTCCACTGAAGCCCGAAGAACTACCGCTGAGCACAGACAGCAAAAGAGGCAACAATCAGAACACTAGAAAACTGATATTCTGGGGCAGCGGTGCCGCTCTTGCAGCGAGTTTCGCAATAGCTTTCCTACCTTCCGTCGCCTTACACCTTAGGGCAGATTCCCAGACTAAGACTGCAGAACTCAAAACTCTTATGATGGAAGATCGGAGCGAAGTTATACTTGCTCCCGAAAGTGCAATCGCTTCGAAATTTTCACTGGATCGACGAGAATTTTCGCTCCTTGAAGGCGATGCGTATTTCGAGGTCGCACCGGATAGAGAGCGCCCCTTCGTTGTGAACGCTGCGGGCGTTACCATTACTGTATTGGGCACCGCTTTCGAGGTGGATCAATCCGATGAGTCTATAGCGATCTCGGTAAGCCATGGACGCGTGCGTGTGAATTCAGAAAATAGTTTAATGAGCCATGAGCTTAAAGCTGGCGACCGGCTAGTAGTCGATCTGGGGAGCGAAGAAAGCCTTCTGGAATCGATAGCGGAGAGTTCCATTGCCGAGTGGCGAAATAAGCGCCTTACCGTTCAGAATCGACCCGTCAGCGAGGTCGTGGAGGCGCTATCACCCTTCTATCCTGGTAAGATCGTATTGGATGCCGATCTGCGGGATAAACGGGTCACCGGTGTCTATCGCTTAGACAAGCCGTTGCAAACTCTCAAAGGCCTCGCAAAAGCCCACGGGGGTACTGTGAACGAAACATTACCCTGGGTAATTTTCGTTGGATCAGGAGATCCTTAGCTTACCCGAACTCAGGCTGATGGCACGCAGCTCCGTTCCATTCGTTTTCATCCTAAATGTTTTAGGGCAAACGTCCTCGTTTGATCGGACACAGAACTCGCATGAATGCCTCCAAATGGTATCAACGCATTTCATCTCGATTCTAAAATTAAAAAAACTTTGGAAAATTTGGAAACTCATTCGTTGAGAACATGAGACAGGCTCTCAGGAGCAGATCTCAGTCTATAAATTAACTCTCGAAAACGATGATTCCGAAAAACCCAATCCGCCGGCGCTCCGCATTTATTGCTTACAGCGCGCTCGCCAGCTTACTTCTGAGTAGCCCGGGCTTAAACGCTCAAAGCGAAGAAGCAAAAACATTTGAAATCGGTGCCATGCCACTTTCCGAAGCGATTACCGAGTTTGCCAAGCAAGCAGACATCGCTGCGTCGGTCGACCCGAGTATAGTCGAAGGCAAACAAGCGCCAGCTCTAAGCGGCACCATGAGTATCGATGATGGCCTAGCCACCCTGTTTGCTGGAACCGGCCTCGAATCGAGCGTTGACGACGGGATGCTAACGATTAGCCGCCAAAATAATTCGCAAGGTTCGAACGCACCTACGAGCAGCTACTTTCAAATTGAAGAAATCACACTCGTCGGTTCTCAAGAACCTACGACAATCTTCGATTTGGAACCGAGTGTTACCCGATCCGGTGTTGCTATCGAAGATATGTCGAGATCCGTCCAGGTCTACAACGCAGACTTCATCGAAGACCTTCAACCTGCAAATCTTCAGGAAGTTATCACAATGTCTTCGAATATTGCGTTCTTTGGAGAGAATTCAGTCTCACGTCGCCCCTTATTTCTTGGAAGAGGATTTTTTGTTCCGATTCTTAAAGATGGTGCATCGGGTGAATACGCGAGCTACGAAACGTATAACATGGAACGCATAGAGATCCTCAAAGGTCCCGATTCCATTAACTTTGGCGTAGCTGAACCTGGGGGTATCATCAATCTGGTTTCAAAAAAACCAAAGAACTTCAACCACGGCGAAATCGTCTTGGATATGAATTCAAACCCCGGATACACCGTAAAAACTGACTTCGGAGGCCTACTCAACGATGAAGGCACGCTCAGATACCGCTTGGTCGGGGTCTACGGAGACAATGATGATTTTAAAGATTTTTCAACAAGTGAGGAAAAACTCTTCGTCGCTCCATCCATAGCATACGATATCAATGATATTCATACAGTTACCTTGTGGGCAGAATATTTAGATCTGGAGACGCCCTTGGAACCGGGCTTTGGGATCACTTCAAGCGGTGATCTAGCGGCTCCAATGGATACAATTTTCGGCCACCCCGATAACGTAATGGAGAATGAGCAATATGCATTCGGAATCGATCTTGATAGTGATTTCGGCACATGGACCACCAATCTAAAATATAAATTTGATTCCTTTGAAACTGTCCTGAATGACAGCCTTGCGCCATTTAATTATATCGAAGCTCTTGACTCTGTATTAAGAATTCCCGGACGCTTTCTAAGCGTGTCCGAAGTGGAAATGGTTACGTTTACCGCAAACGGCGATCTGGATATAGGCGGTTTTCGTAATCGAGTAAGTATCGGACTGGATTACCGTGAAACACGGACAGAGGAATACAACCTCTCCACCGATTTCTTTGGAGCAGCTTTCCTAAGTCTTTCAAACCCAATATATGAAACTACCATTCCTTCATCGCCGATTGTTCCCGATACAGAATTTGGGCCAACAACACAAAGCGGTGTTTTCATCCAAAACCACATAAATCTAACGGAATCTTTGATTGCGAGCGGCGGTCTGCGCTACACCCAGTTTGAACCCTCTACCAATGCGCAGATCACAGAGGTGGAGAAAGTGTCAGAGACCACGCCTCAACTTGGAGCCTTGTATAAGGTAAATGAAAGCCTCAGCATATTCGCAAACTATGCCGAATCTTTCAATCCCACCACAGCAGTCGACATTGACGGAAATCAACTCGATCCTGTGACCGGTGAAGGCTTTGAACTCGGCATAAAATACAACGTGAATGACCGATTAAATATCAATGTTGCTGCATTCGACATCTCGCGCGTAAACGTGCCTCAGGCTGATCCAGATTTTGATCCTTCCAACCCTCCACCGAATTTTAATCCATTCAACCAGCCACAGATCTCAAGCGGTGAAGTGGATAGCCAAGGTGTCGATATCGATATCATCGGTGATGTTACGGCCAATTGGTCTGTGATTGCTTCATATGGCTACACTAAAACCGAAAATAGAAACTCTTCGAATATAATCAAAACGGGCGCAGGCCAACCACGACACACGAGCAATTTGTTTACTACTTACCGATTGGCCGAACTCGGACTTCCTGAGTTAAGTCTAGGAGGTGGCGTGCGCTACTTCGGGTCATCCTTTGCCGATACGTCCGATGCAAACACAATCGAAGTAGACCCTTATTTATTGTTCAACCTCTCGGTGAGTTACGAAAAGGGCCCTTGGTCAGCCAGCCTAAGTATCAAGAACCTTACAGATGAAGAATACTTTTCATCCGCCAAGGGAACTATCCCAATCTTTGTCCAAACAGGAGAGCCACGTATCGCTTACCTAAGTGTCAAATACACCTTCTAAGGAAATACAAAACCCACCCAATTTCCTAATACAGTCGTTTGTATTAAGAGAGTAAACATATCAGATCAAGAAAGCCCCGGCGTGAACGCGCCGGGGCTTTTTTGTAGTTGGTTTTTGGATCAAATATCAAGGGACGTGCAAACCGTTAAACCACGACACAGCGCAAGAAGGCTAATCGTGAATATGACCAACGAGTCGCACCGTCTTCCACCTAATATATCGTGCGGATTCTGGCAGAGTCAAATGTCCCGTTTTACCATTTTTCAACGGGCAGCCGAGGGCAAATAGCGATTGGTGCAGAGCCAATCAATATAGATATCGATGGACGTGTGACAGCAAAGGAACTTGCAGTGCTGTTCAAGGGAGCACTCATGGAATTCGCGATCGATCATAATTATGCGGAAGATGTCAGTAAGGACTGAAAGCTCGCCGTGGACGAATTCGCCAGTGACTTCCATATTCAAAACGATGAATCCGTGGATGCAGATGATTACACTGAACACCAAAAAGAACACTTCAGCTAAGTGACCACAATACCCTAAACCCAACTCGCGAAAGGAATCATGAGATGCCCTGCACGATTCCGCCAAAACCATTTTTAAGGCTCAAAAAGCGATCCTGGCGTGCTTTTCGCATTGAGGGTTATCCATGAACACCCAAATCCGCAGCCTCTTGAGCGCATTGATGCTTGTCCACACGCTCTCCTTTGCTCAGTCGGGAAAAGAGCCCATCTACGAATCCTCTTCAATCTTCAAGCCAGTCATTGGCTACGATGGCATGGTCTCTACGCAAAACTTTTATGCGACCGAAGCTGCGGCCGCCGTCTTGGAGCGGGGAGGCAATGCAGTCGACGCCGCAGTAACTGCGGGCTTTGTCCTCGCCGTCACCCTTCCCCGTGCCGGCAACCTTGGAGGCGGCGGGTTCATGCTCATTCATGATGCCAAGTCCGGAGAGACCTGGGCCCTCGATCATCGGGAAACCGCCCCCGCCGCAGCGACGCGAGATATGTATCTCGACCCTGCAGGCGATGTAGACCGTCAATCGGTAAACTTCAGCTACCTATCTGCGGGCGTGCCCGGAACGGTGCGAGGCATGCAAGCCGCCCTAGAACGCTATGGCACACTCAAGTGGCACGAGGTGATTGAGCCGGCCATCGCACTCGCACGCGAAGGTTTTCGTGTGACTCAGGATCTTCACTACAATCTAAAACGCGCCAAAGAACGCCTTTCCAAAAATGCATACACCCAAAAGCTCTACTATGGCAAAGACGATACGGTCCCCATAGTAGGCACCATTCTCAAACTGCCCGATTTAGCAAAAACCCTACAAACCCTAGCCGACGACGGACCCGATGCCTTTTACACGGGCGAGATCGCAGCAACAATTGCCGAGGATATGTCCACTAATGGCGGCTTAATTTCTCTAAAGGACCTCAGCGATTACCAAGTCGCCTGGCGACCCGTAGTCGAAGGAGATTACCGCGACTATACCATCCAATCGATGCCCCCATCCAGCTCAGGGGGTGTTCACCTCATCCAAATGCTCAACCTCCTCGAAACGTATCCGATTTCTGATTACGGCCACAACACTGCTCAAACCATACACCTCATGGCCGAAGCCATGCGCAGCGCTTACGCAGATCGCTCAAAATACCTCGGCGATACCGACTTCGTCGAGGTCCCGATTGCCGGGTTGACCGCCAAAGCCTACGCGAATGCCCTGCGTTCAAAAATTTCGATCGATACGGCTCGAAACAGTGCCGATTTGGGCCCGGGCAACCCCCACCCCTTTGAAGAAAGCCCCGAAACCACCCACTACTCCGTCGTCGACAAGCAGGGTAACGCCGTCTCCTGCACCACCACCCTGCGCTTCAGTTTTGGCAATGGCCTAGCCGCGGACGGCTTGGGATTCCTCTACAATAACAACATGGGTAACTTTGCTGCCAAGCCTGGCACCGCCGATGCCTTCGGACTCATCGGAGCCGAAGCCAACGCGATAGAACCCGAAAAACGTATGCTCAGCTCCATGACACCCGTCATTGTCTTAAAAGACGGAAAAGTCCATCTAGTCACCGGATCTCCTGGGGGCTCACGCATCATCACCGTAGTGATGCAGGTCATCATGAACGTCATTGATCACCAACTCAACATTGCCGAAGCGACTGCCGCACCACGTATCCACCACCAATGGGTCCCCGATGTTCTCGGCGTAGAGAAAACGCTCAATACGGATACGCGCCGTCTCCTCGAAGCCATGGGCCACACTGTCAAAGAAAGCCCCTCAGCCTCCGGAAGCACTCAGAGTATCATGCTCATCGATGGCATTTTTTACGGTGCATCTGACACCCGCCGCGAAAACGCCCTCACCATCGGAATCCAGTAACGCGGAAGCCGGATTTCTGGAATGCGGAGCATCGTCGAGTAGCTCATAGCTAGGCAGCGATTGGCCTCAAGCCTTATACCGATTCTCGTTCCTCTTGATAATCCCAGGTAGGAGACACCGTCCTTGCTTGCGCCCTTTTTTGTTACCAACCCGCCCACCGGTCAACCGAGATGGTTGCCACAGCCATCGATCAATTTCACTGCGAAGAGGGATAAGTTCGGAGAGACGATCAACCCCCCACCCATGGCTCCCCATTCTACTCAAAGAACGCGCACCTCAATACTCTTGAAGCGATTGGCCCCGGACCAACGATGTTTACCCAGATACACCTGAAGCGCTATATTCCCGAAGCTTTGCGGCATTCGGTAAAACGCTTCCTCATGGAATGCCGAGGGGAATTCAAAAACGGTCGACGCAAGGTGTGTGCAAACCTACCAGCCTGACAAGGCTGCACCTGATACCATAAATGCCGCGGTGAGTGGTCTTGAATCTGTAATTGCCAAAGTCTGGAGAGGCTCTGGAACTAGCAGGCGTGAAAGACCTCCTGGGGTCCTTTTTACCCGACAAATCATGACGAAACCCCAATGCGTCGTCGGCAGGATAGTATAACCTTGACTTTGGATTCGACACAGACTCTCGATTGACAACGGGGTTAAAAATTACCAAAGCCAACTGCCTAATCCATCCCAAAAATGTTGGGCATTTACGCTTTTTTGTTCATCCCGACGAGAATGAAATCTCTCTGTGGCTAAATACCGTTCTGAAACAATAGAACTTCTATTAGAAAACTCATCAAACCCGACACAAAGGTGACGCGCTAAAAAATATGAAATCTGTACCCAAAATCTACTACGCCTGGCTTTTCATCCTGGGCTCACTGAAAGCAAGCCTAGGCGAATACAATGGAATCAGTTATGAATCCTATGACTGTGATTTGAATTCTCAGACATTCGCGGAAATCGATCTCGCTACAAAATTTGATCCGATAGGTGGTGGAGTATCTGAAAAAATCGATTTATCGCGTCAACCCACGCTCAGCTCCTTCGCAATGCGATTCAAAGGGTACATTCAAATACCAGAAAGTGGTCTTTGGACATTCTACCTAAGCTCTAATGATGGCAGCCGCTTGTATCTGCAGGACGGAGGCACTCTCTTAATCGATAACAACTCGGAAGGTTATTCTGAAATGGACGCAATCACCTACCTTCCAGCTGGATTTCACGCCATTATTGTGGAGTATTACCAGTCTTCGGATAACGCTTCCTTGGAGTTGGAGTTCGAAGGTCCGGGTGTCAGCAGGCAAGAAATCACCCAGGATTCTCTTTTCTTCGCAGACCCAGGATTTTTCGTCCAAGGCATATATCATGAATTTTATTTTGGAGTGAGCAATCCTGATGGACAGATCCCAACAAATACTAAAATCATCGATCAAATTGAACTGGGAACATTCGATACATTTCCCACCCCTCCGTTCACGGCACGTTACATCTCCTGGCTTGAAATCCCCGGCAACCAGAACGAGACCTACACATTCAATCTGGCATCCGACGCTAGAAGCAATTTTTATATTGGCGAAAATTCGACCACGCCTTTTCTGGAAATCAGCGATCCACAAGTAGACGCCTCATTACTGAGATCGATTGAGCTAAGTCCCGGAACCCACAAAATCCAGGTGGACTATTTTCGAGATCCTTATGAATTTAGCGAACCATACCTCGAACTCCGCTGGTCAAAAACAGGGTCGCCGATTGAACAGATACCTTCTACAAGTTTATTGTTACAGCGTCCCATCCCCAACTCAGGTATCTTTTATCAAGCCTACGACTTGAGTCGTCCCTCACTAGCAGGTATCGACTTTAGCAGCCTAAGCCCTTCTGCGACAAACATAGTGGAGCGGATAGATGCGGATGTTCCTACAAATATCGATACCACGGATCTTTCGTATGATTTTGTGCTACGTTTTCGAGGATGGATATATATTCCAGAAGCCGGTCCGTGGAATTTTAGCATATCCTCTGACAATAACGGCCGGCTCATTATTGACGATAGCCAAACTCCAGTAATCAATATGATCACTCCGGGAACTCAATATGGATACCGTTACTTAGACCGTGGTTATCACAGAATTGAGGTTCAATATAGCACCGATAACACGACCGGCGCCGACAACGACTTTTTCACCCTCAAATATAAAGGACCGTCCGACAGCCAATATCGAGACTTGGAAGAATTATTCACCACATCCTATGGTGAAGGAGATGGAGTCGATGGCTTGCTCCCTTACATGATTTGGGAGTAACGATTCCGACACCAGGTGACCCGTCTCTGTAAGAGACCCCTGTCCTTTCTTTGATCCGTCAGAGCCGTCATACTCCTGACGGATCATCTATACCAGATAAAGATGTCTCCTTACAAATTATGAAAAATTGGACCCCGTTTTGAGGCTCTCATGATGCTCATGGCTCCCCGTTCCGCCTAGAGACGGCGCACCTTAATGTTCTTGAAACGACTAACCCCGGCCCAACGCTGTTTGCCCGGATGCACCTGAAGCGCAATATTTCCCGTGCCTTGCGTCATTCGATAGAACTTTTCCTTGTCGAATGCCGAAGGGGCATCCCAATTCTGTTTGCGCATCGCACCCAATTTCCGGCCTCTAAATGTATTTGCATCAAACTCCATCATCTTCACGCCGTTAATCCATGTGGTGACCTGTAGGTGTTGGCCCACGCAGCGGATCTTACAAGAGTTAAAAGAACCGTGTTTCCATACGGCGTTGAAATCACCTGCAGGAGCCGAATAACGCAGCCCGTCGATAGCCACACCATCGTAGCTATCAACCGCTTTCACCCCAACAACTTCGCCACCTGCTTCCACAGGCTTCAGAATCCATGGCATCGAAATCCAACCCCCGCTCCCCTGCCCAAAGGCAAAGCCCACATTGCCATTATTCAGATAATCGAGGAACACCTGAAAACTCTGGCCTCGCTCATTGGTGCGCAGCCAAATACCGCTATCACATCCCCAGCTCGGATTAACATCGATCAACAACTCGAAGTCCTCATAAGACTCCTGAGTTCTCAAGAAGCTGCCTAAGCCATCCTCCAACTGCGCCCCGCAGATAGCACCATCTTCGACAAACCATTGCCCGCCACGATAGTTCTTAGAGATTGAATCACCTTGCGCATGCTCCCAACCCGAAAGGTCGCCTCCGTTGAAAAGAGAAACAAAGCCATCAGCTTCGCTTGCAAAACAGGCTGTATGCGCCCCCACACCCATTGCGGTGCCCAGGGATTTTTTAATAAATACACGACGATTCATAGAGCGGATAGGAAAACAGATCATAAGATCCAGTGTTCCCAGTTTTGTTACATCTCAATTTGCAGGACTCGTGAAAGCGGAGAAATCGCTTTCCTAGACACCTTTCAAATAAAAAACACACCTAGAGTCCAGAGCTAAGAAAAGAGGCTCCAAAAACGATTGAAATAAGCCCAATGCTCCAGTTCAGTCCGAACATCTTCAAGGAACTCACTGAACGACACTTCAACCGACCAGGAAACCCCACCCTAGATTTGGAACCCCCTCAAACATCCAAGCACGCAAATTGCCACGACTGACCAAGGGATACATTGCTCGCTGGCTCTTAATCCGAATTTGCGTGCCATAATGGGGCGACTCTAGATCTCGACTCCTGGGTCGATCCATAAATCATGAAAAATTGGACTGGGCCCTTGGACAGACCCCTTTTTGAGCCTGCGGCCGAGGACAATAGCGACTATAGCCTTTTTTTACCCCGAAAATAAACTGCGCCGCCTAGTGCCACTAAACCGAAAAGCATTGCATAGGTGCTCGGTTCCGGAACCGGAGAAATGGTAACATTAATTTGAGTAAAAAAAGAATTGGTTCCTAGAGAGAAGCTAGTGCTTGCTCCTTCAATAAAATTAGTAGGCAGTGAGTCATCGCTTAACATAGAAGTGCTGCCGCTGGCACCAAATTCTGTAAAAGTAATAACTTCACCTCCCAGAAAGGATGTCTCTGCAGCGGTAAAACCTAAAATAGAAATTTGGTCATCAGGATTCGAGGTATCATTAAAAATGTTGGTGGTCCCGCCAGAAAAATTTGTTGAAAGTCCGGATTCCAAATGACTGAAGGTCAGCAATTGGGTTGCTCCAAAATAGTTTCCGACGTCAGGATCTGAATTCGAATCCATTACAGAATAGTCGAATTGATAGGCAATGTTTACTGTATCTCCCATGTTAAAGTCATCAGAAAAATCACCAAATACTGAAGTAATACTTCCAGTGTAGCTGAAGGTTTGAGCCCAGCAATGTGTTACTGTGATACAATACAGAATTATACTTTTTAAAGGAAACTCGGCTTTCATAGGCGTCAACGCAGCCATAGATATGCCATATTTGGTAAGATTTCTGTATTATTTCATCCGGGAACCCAAAAGCAAAGGAAGCTTGCGAGGGATAAATTGAGTCTCTGAAAGAATACACGAATCACATTGTATTTCGCGTGGCAATGCGAAATCAAAAAGGTTCCACCCTAGATTTGGAACCCCCTCAAACATCCAAGCACGAAAATTGCCACGACTGACCAAGGTATACATTGCTCGCTGGCTCTTCAATCCGAACTTGCGTGCCATAATGGGGCGATTCTAGATCTCGACTCCTGGGTCAATCCATAAATCATGGAAAATTGGACTTTTTGAAGCTTTTGATAAACTCATCTTTAAGCCGTGGGCTCTGTAACTTCCAAAAACGCGCCTCACGTCGCGCATCCGCGGCCGCTTCAAAGAGATATTCTATTTTCACGCTTAGATTTCTGAGAGCATGCG
>JBCCBL010000060.1:0-11415 GCA_039034055.1 Verrucomicrobiota bacterium
CGGGGACTCGAACCCCGAACCAATTGATTAAGAGTCAACTGCTCTACCGATTGAGCTAGTCGCCCGTGAAGTTGTAGGTAAGAACGAAGCCGACAAGAGAGCCAAGCTAAGGTTTCCTTGTCAAGACATCAAAACGCGATCCCGCCGTTTGCAATTCGCAGCAATCTAGAGCTTCGCTAAGGCTCGACCATCGATAATTTATGCGTGTAAGGGATCATCCGCGTCGCCCGGCACGTGCTCGCTACAGCGATCCAGGCCCGTTCATTGTGAGGCGGAGATCCGCTGCACATCGGAGAGCAGCCTTTCGATATTTTGGGCGGTCGTTCCCCAGTGACAGACGAAGCGCTGGGTGTTTTCGACAAAATCATAAAAGACCCAGCCCTCCCCGCGCAGCCGTTGAGCGACATCCTCTTTCAGGCGAACGAATACCGCATTTGCTTCGACAGGGAAGACAGGTTCGATGCCAAGCGCCCGGAATCCATTTCCAAGTGAGGAGGCCATGGTATTCGCATGCCGCGCCCAGTCGACGATGTCGGCTTTGATCAGTGTCGGAATCGGAGCGGAAATGAAACGCATTTTCGAGGAGAGTTGAGCTGCCTGTTTGCGGCGATAAGCAAAACCATCTGAGAGCGGTTCATCAAAAAAGACCACTCCCTCCCCTAAGGCCGCCCCAATTTTCACCAGACCGAGGCTCAGCACATCGGCTCCAGATGCTCGAATACAATCACCGGGCTGACCGCCAAGGGCAGCCAATGCATTGAAGAATCGGGCTCCATCGAGGTGAACGCGCACCCGGTATTTTTGGCAGACTTCCTTAAGCTCAGCTAATTCACTGAGCGTATAGACGGTTCCCACTTCCGAAGACAGGGTCAGCGTCAAAGCTCGGATTTTCGGAAAGTGCACATCATCGCGCTCTTGTAGTTTCGCTTCCAACATTTTGGGGCCGACTTTTCCGTTCTTGCCGTCAATCGGGATTAGCTTAGCACCGCCGGTGAAAAACTCCGGGGCATTGCATTCATCTAAATCGGCATGAGCATGGCGGTGGCAGGCGACGGCCTCGTAGGGCTTTACCAGGCTCGCCAAAGATAGCGCATTTGCGGCAGTCCCATTGAAGACTAGGAAGGCTTTGACGGGCATCTCAAAAAATGAACTCAAAGCCTCCTCGAAATTTCGAGTGGCGGCATCCTCGCCATAGGCTGCAACGACTCCCTCGTTGGCCTCAGACAGTAAGGCCAGGGCTTGAGGGTGGAGACCCGCTACATTATCCGAGGCAAAAGTGTAGTCGGTAGGTGACATGCTTTCGTCGAAACGCAATTCAGGCCATGCTTGTAAACACTGCGCTCTCGGTGTGCCTCACTTTGGGAGCACCAGCATACTTATCAGCGTCTGACCGGAAGCCCACAGGGCAGGCTAATATTGGGACAATTCCGAGCTGATCGAGATCGAGGATTTTAGAATATTGATCGGGTAAAATACCTTCCATCGGGCAGGCATCAATGCCCTCATAAGCGGCCACTGTCATCAGGCTGGAAAGCGCGATGTAAATCTGACGCGACATCCAATCGATTTTCTGCTCGTGAGACATGCGCTGGATGAAATTAACCATCACTCCCCGGAACCCCTGCAACTCCTCGACACTCTGACCACGAGCCGCCGCCGTATCGGCCACAAACGCATCTACATCTTCAACAGTGATATCCATCTTTCGGCAAATCACAAAGACGTGCGAAGCCTCACGGACCTGGGTCTGCCCCCAGCTCGCCCCGACAAGCTGCTCCTTGAGCTGCTGATTTTCGACAATCACAAAATGCCAAGGCTGCAGTCCAAACGAGGATGGAGCGAGCCTCAGTGATTCCTTCAGCAAGTGCAGTTGCTCGCCGGTGAGCGTACGGTTTGGGTCAAATTGCTTGGTGGCATACCGCCAGTTGAGGGCTTCAAGAGTCGATTTCATAGGTCGGTATTTTCGAGTGATACGATGTTATCAACTTTTCACAAATGCATTCAGCCTCATACAACGCTTTTTCAATTTTGAAATTACGCGCTTCCTGATCAAGTTTCTGGAGATGTATCGTGGCTCTACTCAGACGACTCTGTCAGATATCCAGCTTTCCCTCGAATCGGCGGCTGACCGCTCCCGACAGGCAACGCTGATTACCCTCTTTTGGGGCCTTATTTTTGCGAAGTGTTTTATCGTAGAATTTGCGGTGCAAACCTATGGCAGCCCGGTGAATTCTGTGATCTACGTCTGGGGCCTATCCCTGACCATGGCTTGCGCAATCACGGTGATCAACGCGCGGGGATCCACGGGAAATCCACTGAACATGCCATTCACGTCCCGTCTGAGCCAGCGACTGTGGGTCGGCGCGTTCGTCGCAATGCTCATCGCCGGGGTCGGCAGCATAACCTTCAATCTTTTCAGCACCTTTGTCCTGCCCGGTCTCTTCGCGACAGTGTTGGGCTTTGCGTTTTTTGTGCAAAGCATGCTGTCACAGAAACGCGTTTTACAAGCGGCCGCGATTGGGTGGTGGGGCGTCGCAATTCCGCTGTTTGCCCTGAAAGATGCCCGCAGTTTGCTCCTCTTCGGAAGCAGCCTGATCTTCTTACAGGTCATCCCGGCTGCGATTATCTGGTTCAAGGCAAAGCGGGCGAGTCGAGGCTGATTCAAGCGGAGCACCTGGCATTCCCCAAGCCGCTCATTTTAGTAAATACCGAAACATCGACTCCTGATCAATCGGTGGAAACAATGATCATGGCTCTCGAGGCTGAACAAATCCCTGGCTTCTAAGAAGATTCGCTCATTTCCCTATTGCAACCGTGAGGGCCTGACTTACGAAGGGGCGCTGCCATGTCCACTTTCGAAAAACCCGTCCTCCTGATCATTCGAGATGGTTGGGGCATCAACACAGACCCGAGCCTCGCGCCATACAATGCAATCGCGGAGGCCGATACCCCTTTTTGCGATAGCCTCAGCACCAACTGGCCCAGCACCGAACTCGCAGCGCACGGACCTGATGTGGGGCTGCCGCCGGGGATTATGGGCAACAGTGAGGTCGGCCACCAAAATATCGGCGCCGGCCGGATTGTAGATCAAGAGATCATGCGTATTAACAAAGGCATTGTCGACACCCAGGGCATGCTTGAGCGTCCGGCCATCGCGAAGGTTTTTAATCAGGTAAAATCGAAAAACAGTGCTCTCCACCTGATGGGCTTGATCTCGGATGCCGGCGTACACGCGATGCTCGATCATCTATTCGGGCTCCTCTCCCTGGCAAAAACGGCCGGCATTGAAAAAGTCTTCATTCATGGATTCACCGATGGGCGAGATACCGCCCCGACGAGCGGTCTCGGCTTCATGGCCGAGGTCGAAACGAAATGCAGCGAAATCGGTGTCGGAACGGTGGCCTCGCTCTGTGGACGCTTCTGGGCAATGGACCGCGATAAGCGTTGGGATCGGGTCGAAAAAGCTTACAACATGCTCACTGGAAAAGCCGGAAAGCAGGCATCCAGCGCCGCCGAGGCGATTCAAGACTACTACAACAACCCGGCCACCGATGCGATGAAGGGAGATGAGTTCATCGAGCCGACTTGGATTGTCGATGAAGCCGGTAAACCGCTGGCGACCATTGATTCGGGAGACGGTGTCATCTTCTTTAATTTCCGTGGAGACCGACCCCGCGAGCTGACTTCCGCTTTTATCAAAGCTGGCTTTGCAGACTTCGAACGCGGCCCGCTCCTCGACATCGCCTATGCGACGATGACCGATTACCAAAAAGGCCTATGCCCAGACGTTGTATTCCCAAAACCAGACAAAATGCCCAACATTCTCGGGGGATACCTCGCAGATCAGGGAATCGCTCAATTTCGCTGTGCAGAGACTGAGAAATACCCACACGTGACCTTCTTTTTCAATGACTACCGCGAGGAACCTTTCGAAGAGGAAGATCGCAGCGTCGCCCCCAGTCCCAAAGTGGCCACCTACGACGAAGCTCCAGAGATGTCGGCCCAAGCCGTCATGGACTCCACAGAAGCGGCGATTCGGAGTCAGAAATATGGTTTTATCGCAGTCAACTTCGCGAATCCAGATATGGTCGGCCACACTGGGAACATTCCGGCCTGCGCGAAGGCCTGTGAAATCGTGGACCAAGGCGTGGAGAAGCTCTGCGCGGCTATCGACTCAGTCGGCGGCGCCGCATTGATCACCGCGGACCATGGCAATTGCGATCTCATGTTCAACCCTGAGACCGGCAACCCGCATACCGCGCACACCCTGGCACCCGTAGAATTGGTGCTCTACGGCAAAGGTCTCGAATCGACCAAGCTCAAGCCGAGCGACAACCGTTTGGGTGACATTGCCCCGACCATTCTAGATCTCATGGGCATCAAAAAACCCGCCGAAATGACCGGCGAGTCTTTGATAATCAAGGCTTAGCTCGACAGACTGGGGCGAGCAAGCGCACTGCGCGAATCGACCTAGAAGCGATCCAGGTTCATAACCTTGGTCCAGGCAGATACAAAATCGCGGACGAATTTCCCTTGCGAATCGGCACAGGCATAGACCTCGGCGAGCGCGCGAAGCTCCGAATTCGAACCAAAGATTAGATCGACGCGCGTCCCAGTCCATTTCAATTCCCCAGATTTACGGTCACGCCCAGCAAATTCGTTTTGGTAGTCGCTGGTTGCATCCCAAGTGGTCGACATGTCGAGGAGATTGACAAAGAAGTCATTCGTCAGCGCGCCTGGTCTCTCAGTAAACACCCCGTCTCTCTTGCCTTGGAAACTGGCTTCCAAGACTCTCAATCCTCCCACCAAAACGGTCATTTCAGGCGCGGTCAGAGTCAGGAGTTGGGCGCGGTCGAGCAGTTGCTCTTCGGCAGTCACCGTAAAGCGGGTCTTCGCGTAATTCCGGAATCCATCCGCCTCAGGCTCCATTACCGAGAATGACTCCACGTCCGTTTGTTCTTGGCTGGCATCAGTGCGACCCGCAGTGAATGGAACGCTCAAACTATGACCCGCAGCCTTAGCCGCTTTTTCGATTCCCACCGAACCTCCCAAAACAATCAAGTCTGCCAGAGAAACTTGCTGGCCTCGATCCGCCGAGTCGTTAAAGTTTTTTTGAATAATGCGAAGCGTATCGATGACCCTGGCGAGCTTAGCAGGCTCGTTCACTTCCCAATATTTTTGAGGGGCCAAGGCTATGCGGGCCCCGTTGGCTCCACCCCGTTTATCTGAACCGCGGAAAGTCGATGCAGACGCCCAGGCGGTCGATACCAGCTCCGCCACGCTCAAAGTAGAGTCGGCGATTTTTCCCTTCAACACTTCGATATCCGCCTCATCGATGGCGGCGTAATCAGCTTCAGGAATCGGGTCCTGCCAGACCAAAATTTCCTCGGGCACTTCAGACCCTAGGTATCGAGCGCGTGGTCCCATATCACGGTGCGTTAACTTGAACCAGGCACGCGCGAAGGCATCGGCGAAGGCATCAGGATTCTCATAAAAATGTTGGGAAATCTTCAAGTATGCGGGATCCGTTTTCAGAGCGATATCTGATGTGAACATCATCGGCTGATGGCGCACTCCCGGGACATGAGCGTCTGGCACCGTGTTGAAGCCACCATTGTCTTTGGGTCTCCATTGAGTGGCTCCAGCCGGGCTTTGAGTCAGCTCCCAATCGTATTCGAATAAATTCTTGAAGTAGCTGTGGCTCCATCGGGTTGGAGTGCTCGTCCAGGCACCCTCCAGTCCGCTCGTGATGGTGTGTTCAGAATGCCCTTTGCCGAAGCTGTTGTTCCAACCAGTCCCTTGCTCGGCGATGGTTGCCGCTTCCGGCTCGACCCCAACATACTCTTCTGGATCGGCCGCTCCGTGCGCTTTGCCAAAGGTGTGCCCTCCAGCGATGAGCGCGACCGTTTCCTCATCGTTCATCGCCATACGGCCAAAAGTCTCACGAATATCACGCGCCGAGGCCAACGGATCGGGGTTACCATCAGGACCCTCTGGATTGACGTAGATTAACCCCATCTGAACCGCCGCGAGCGGTTTTTCGAGTTCGCGATCTCCTGAATAGCGCTGCTCGGCTAGCCACTGGCCCTCGGTGCCCCAATAAATATCTTCTTCCGGTTGCCAGACATCTTCGCGTCCCCCGGCAAATCCAAAAGTTTGGAATTTCATCGACTCCAAGGCGCAATTTCCGGCGAGGATCATCAAATCGGCCCAAGAGATTTTGCGTCCGTATTTCTGCTTGATCGGCCATAAAATGAGGCGCGATTTATCGAGATTTCCATTGTCAGGCCAACTATTCAGGGGTGCGAAGCGCAGGGTGCCGCTTCCGGCTCCCCCGCGGCCATCTGCAGTTCGATAAGTGCCCGCGCTGTGCCACGCCATGCGGATAAACAAGGGTCCATAGTGACCGTAATCCGCAGGCCACCATTCTTCAGAAGATTCCATCAGCGCATAGATGTCTTGCTTCACCGCGTCGAGATCGAGGCTTTCAAACTCCTCAGCATAATCGAATTCCTCTCCCATTGGGTCAGCGAGACTAGAATGCTGACGTAAAACGTTTAAATTCAATTGCTTAGGCCACCAATCTCGGTTGCCTTGGCGATGTTTTGCAGTCGACGATTTACCGTGCATGAAGGGACATTTGCCTTCACCAACTGGAGATGATGATTCGCTCATAATTTATTTTTAAGGTTAAGACGATGCGTGAATTTTATAGACCAGGAAACTATACCGAACCTTCAAGCATAGGTGAAATACTTTGAAATTAAACGTGATATAGGTACAGCCTATAATATGGAATTTCACAGAATCCGTTACTTCATAGAAGTCTGCCGACAAGGCCGCATTTCCAAGGCTGCCCAAATGTGCAATGTTTCTCAGCCATCGCTCAGCCTCCAGATCCAAAAACTTGAGGAGAGTCTGGGTGGTAGCCTCTTTTTGCGCAATCGCGAAGGCCTTCAACTCACCGATCTCGGCAAGTCGTTCCTGCCGCACGCCCAAGCCATATTGGCAGAGGTGGAAGCAGCACAGGAGTTCAGTGAGCGTCAAAAGAGCGAAATTTCTGGATGCATTCGCATTGGAGCGATTCCGACTATCGCACCCTACGTCTTACCGGAAATTCTGGAAGCGATAAACGCAGAACATCCTGCGGCGACCTTTGATATCGTTGAAGATACCACGGAGTCGCTGACCGAACTCATGAGATCGGGGACGATCGAGTTTGCGTTGATGAGTCCTCCAACGAACATCGACGACGAAGTCGACTTTCTAAGTATCGTTCGGGACGAACTCTTCGTGACCATCCCGCAAAAACATCCCCTGAGCGATCATCAAGCGATTTCCCTGGAGAGCATCCAATCCGAACCCCTGGTTCTGCTCAAAGAAACCCATTGCCTCTCGCAGCAATGCGAAAATGTGTTTCGCTCGGCGAGACTGGATCCCGAGATCCGCATGCGAAGTTCGCAAATCGATACCCTACTGGGGATTGTAGAAATGGGGATGGGGATTACCTTCACTCCGCAGATGGCGGTCGAGCGGCATAAAGATCGTGACGTGAGTTTTCATCGAATCAGTCCCCAGCCCTACTTTCGGGAGGTCCGCCTCATGTGGATGCGGCGTCATCAAACATCGATGAAGCGCCGGGCGGTTTTGAAAATAGTTGAAGGTTTGCATTCCCAACCCAAGAGCACTTACTAAGGAGCGAGGAATTAAGCCATTCCCCGACGCTTCATGAAAAGCTCCGCGCATTGTCTCAAAATCTTCATCTCGATCTCGATAGGCATTTGGGGAATTGCCGGATGCGGTCCCCGCACTCCATCAAGCACCTCCGAAAAAGAGCGGCCGAATTTCTCTCAAATCATCCCGCCAGACAGGGTTGTCGTATCGGACACGCTAATCAGCGCCGGCAAAAAGACCTACACGCAGGCCTGCCACGCATGCCATGGGGGTGATGGCATGGGTATGCCCGCGATGCAACCAGCACTGGTCGGCTCGGAACGCCTTTCAAATGACCCCTACTATGTCATTGAATGGGTATTACGTGGAAGTGCAATGTTGCGAGGACAACGGTCCGAATGGCCTGTCATCATGCCGGGACACAAACACCTCAGTGATCAAGAACTCGCAGCCATCATTTCCTATGTGCGCGCGGAATTTGGCAAAGGCGCGAGCCCAGTATCTCCGGAAATGGTAAAATTGGTCCGCGATAGCCTGTGATGCTCAAGGCAATTCGACGGCAAAGGCTTCTGGTCGGAATCCGCGAGCGCGGATCATTTCACCGACATTCGCAAGGTCGATCCGATCCCCGGGAACAATCCCGTTTTCTCTGAACCATCCTTGATCCATCTCGAGGGCCATGCTGAGCTGACGGCTGATCGAGGGCACCGAATCGGTGTTGTAAGGATACATCGGATAGATCTCGGCGATCAGACCATCCGGATGTAAGTAGGCAATATCGAGGGGAATTTTGGTATTTTTCATCCAAAAACTCAACTGTCGTGGAGCTTCGAATACGAAGAGCATCCCGCTGTCCTCAGGTAGGCTTTCCCGATACATGAGGCCTTTATGCCGCTCCGCTTCGGCCAATACGACTTGAACTGAGATTTCCTTTTCACCGACTTTCAGCGGAAAATAGGAGCTTACCGGTTGGGGTTCGGTAGGAGGCTCCTCGGATTGACAGCCTGAAAAAAACAAGACCGTTCCGAGAATAAGCCATTGAAGCTTTTGAAAATACTGATGCACTGAAATCTCTAAATCGCTCATAACCAGATGTCACCTTCTCGATCAGAAAAAACTGCAACCCTACTCTATGCAAACTCTGAAATTGACGCAGATATGCTCTATTTCAGCAAATTCCTGGCTCCTGATCCGTTTCTCGCAATTGGCCTTGGAAGGCAACGCATTGGCATCCTGAGCCCACTCGAAATCGGGCGGGCTTCAAAGGACTCTGGTTTTACGGAGATCCTTTCGCTCACCGATGTGCGCTCATCGGCAAAACGTGCCCTCGGGGTCGAGAATCCCAAAATCTCCGATATCATTCGATTCATAGCTCAGAGCTACAAGATAGACCGATTTAGAGTCCCTCATAGTTTCCCCTACGTGATTGCCAAAGAGCTTGAAAAAGCACGTATCGCCGTGGAACTCGGGCCCGATCCATTTTTTCCCGAGCGCGCGAAAAAAAATGATGAAGAGGCTAAGGCGATCCGCGAAGGCAATAAGCTCAGCTCTGCGGGTTTTTCATTGGTGCAGAAAATCCTCAAGGAGGCGAAGATCAACCAACGGAACTTTTTAATTTATCAGGGCAAAAGGCTGACTTCCGAATTTTTACAGCAGGCGATTGCTAAACGTCTCCTTGAGCTTGGAGGCTTCTCGGCAAACACCATCGTCGCTGGTGGCGATCAGGCCTGCGATCCTCACGAACGCGGTAGTGGACCTCTGGAGGCTCACGAGCTGATTATTGTCGATATTTTTCCGCGCGTAAATGCCACCCACTATCATGGCGATATGACGCGCACCTTCCTCAAAGGCACGGCAAGCCCCGAGCAGAAACGACTCGTTGCTGCGGTAAAGACTGCTCATGGGAAAGCCCTTGAAATGGTGAAGGCTCGCGTAAGGGGAAGTCAAATACACAAGGGTGTTGTCGACTATTTTGAGAGTGCGGGGTTCAGAACAGAGCGAGAGGGTGACACCTATCGAGGCTTCTTCCACGGCACCGGCCATGGCCTCGGGCTCGATATCCATGAATCACCTCGGGTCGCTCTCGGAGGAGGTCCTCTAAAGACGGGAAATGTCGTAACCATTGAGCCTGGTTTATATTATCCTGGCCTCGGCGCTTGCCGAATTGAAGACGTCGTGCGCGTCACAAAAGATGGATACGAGTTACTCTCAAAGCATAGTTATACTTGGGAAATCAAATAATGGATTGGGAAGCCCTGGCAAAAAACCTTTCCGAAGAAAAACAAGGCACCTATGCGGAGTGGGTGGAATCATTAGAATACGTTCGATCTCAAGCAGGCCGTGCTCACCTCAGCTTCGAAAAACTCAAAAAAATACTGAACCAGTGCGGTCAACCATCCGACTTAGCGACTACCTTCAGGACTGTTCTAAATCTGCACCGAGAGGATCACTCCCTCAGTGATGGGTGGGCCCAATTGGAGTGCCTGGTTAAAGACTCGGATACATCCCTTCCCGGATGGTGCCGCGCAATGGAAGAAATGTATGCGTACCTCGAATCGAAAGACAAACGCGCTCGGACCTACGACGCCCTGCAGTATGTTGCCTGTACTGAAGAAAGCCCTGAGATAAAAACCGGGAAAGCTCCACTTTCGACGGCAGTCCGCCACTATCTTGGAGAATTTGGAATTGATGCATCGGAAAACACAAACGAATCCACATAAACGAGATCTCTAATCAATACTATGGAAGCGCGCCCAGTCTACCCCGTTGGACCCGATCGAAAATTCACTATCTTCCAACTCCTCAACAACTTCACCAACGAAGCTTACCGAGATGGCCATGTATCTCGTATTTCCGATATGCATGCGAAGGTTGGAGAAGTAATCGCTTTCCGCCTCGACACTGAGCTATCGCCTGTTGACAGAGGCGGCATTTGCGATGCCGCAATTATAAAGAGTCTCCTCTATCCCCTTTTAGATCCAGATAAAATTCGGATTCTTGAGGAAGATCCGCTTGCGGACATCGACGCTGGATATTTCTGGGAGGAAATGAAAACCGCGTTTCGCATCAATGCCTTTCGAGATCGAGATGGTCTGGCCTTCGTCATAAGGATGCTTCCGGTAAGCATTCCAGATGCAGAAACGCTCGGATTTCCAGATGAACGAGTCTGGCGTGAAATCACGAATTTATCCCAGGGCCTCGTCTTATTGAGTGGAGTCACCGGATCCGGCAAATCCACGACCATGAATAGCCTCGTACAAAAAATTGCCAATACGCGAGCCTGTCGCGTGATCACTCTCGAAGATCCAATTGAGTATATCCATCAGAACAGTGCTTCGATCATCTCCCAGCGTGAAGTTGGTACACATGTCGCCTCCTTTGCAAATGGCCTCAAGAGAGCGCGCTACGCGAAAACCCCGACATTATTCTGCTCGGTGAAATGCGCGATCCGGAGACGATATCTCTGGCGATGACAGCGGCCGAAACTGGACATCTGGTCTTCAGCACCGTGCATGCTCGAGATGTCGTCGGAGCCATCACACGAATCATGGATTCACTCCCCGCAGATCGCCAAAATAGCATATCGACCCAAATGTCATTTGCTCTATCTTACATCATAGCTCAAAAACTTGTCCCAAGACTCGATGGAAATGGGCGTGTCCTGGCGATGGAAATTCTGAAAATTAACAAATCTGTATCCAATCAAATCAGACAGAATAATTTGTCTCAAATCTACTTATC
>JBCCBL010000061.1:0-11391 GCA_039034055.1 Verrucomicrobiota bacterium
CATTTCGTGGGGTTTGAAACCGTTTGAGGTATTGATGAGCATGCGAATTTCGCTTTTCATGAGTTTGTGAGCTTCGTCGATTTCGCAGAGCTGTGTCTTCGAGTGATCGCTGGTTGAGAGCCTTGCTTGGAGTTCCTCGAAAGCGGGGACGATGAGCGCGCCGAGGTGTTTTTGATCTTGCCCGACCACCATGCATTGATCGATCAATGCGGATTTTTGTAGTTTGGCTTCGATCGGTTGAGGTTCGAGATTTTCGCCGTTTAGCAAAACGATGGTGTCTTTGGAGCGGCCAATGATCTTGAGGCAATCATTAAAGGTGATCATGCCGACGTCTCCTGTATTCAGCCAGCCGGCGCTGATGACTTTTTGCGTTTGTGCAACATCTTTGTAATACCCAGGCATTACTTGAGGTCCGCGGACATGTATTTCACCTTTTAATCCACGTCCTAAGCTTTTTTGATTCGGATCGGGGTATAGGGTCGTTCCATCGTTTAGGTCGATTATTTTCACCTCGGTTTCCTCGATCATTGGCCCGACCGTTCCAATGACTCGTCTTTCGAAACTACGCACGGCGAGGACGGGAGCCGTTTCGGTCAATCCATAACCTTCAAGAACGGGAATGCCGATGAAATTGAAGAACTGATCGACGTGGAGCGGCAGGGCACCGCCGCCTGAGATGGTTCCGCGTAGCTGCCCTCCGACGACTGCACGGATTTTTTTCAAGACAAGGGTATCGAGGAGGGCGTGAGGAAGATAGGCGATTGAAGCCCTCAAAAAATGTCCGAGGTTCAACAGTGATCGTTCAAAGCTCGAGCGTCCGTGCAAATCCAAGGATAAATTCTTAAGGAAAAATAAGGATTCATTAAACACTTTGGAACATGCGTATGCGGATTTGAATAGGGTCTTTTTCACCGAAGATCCCTGGGCGACCGATGCCATGATTTTTGCATACAAATTTTCCCATAGGCGGGGAGCGGATGCCATACAGGTTGGCTGAACTTTCGCGAGGTCTTCGGCGACGGTGCGGATCGAGGTGTAATAGGTGCAGGCACCGTAGGCAATGGTGAGGACTTCGAACACCCGTTCGTAACTATGCCAAATAGGAAGGATTGAAAGCATACGGTCGGATGGACGTAGGCAGGGTCCTTCTCCAGCAAAGCGAATGTTTTTAATCTGAGAGACGATGTTTGCATGGGTCAACTGGACCCCTTTTGGAGTACCTGTGGTTCCTGATGTATATATCAGGGTGAAGAGGTCTCCGGGTTCTACGGAATCAATCGCGTTTTCAATTTGTAAGTCTCCCTGGGTTCGCTTGTTTTTGCCCTGGGTTTCGATATCGGATAATGTGAATACACCTTCGGGCAGTTCGACGCCTTCGGAAAAATCGATGATGATGATGGCGATGTCTCTGCGGAGTAGATCTTTCTTCTGAGCAAGCACCCGCTCCAGCATGTTGTGGTGCTCAACAATGATCGCACACGAATCGGAGTGATTGATGATGTAAGTGATTTCCTGATCGGTGCTGTCGGTCCCGCGAGGCACGTTGGCAGCGCCGTTTAGGAGAACCGCAAAATCGCAGAGTAACCATTCGGCCCGGTTGTCGGCGAGGACGGCGACGTGAGATTGGGGTTGCACGCCGAGATCGCGTAGACCAGTTGCCAGGTCGAGCCCTCGCGAGTATAGCTCTGCGTAGGTAATGGCTGCTTGGTAGCCATTTTTTCCGCGAGGAACGATTGCAGGCCTCTCTGAGTATTCAGAGGCGACGGCTCGATACAGTTGTGCCAGGGTGGAGCACTCGGCAATTTTGCTGGGGAATTTCATAGGGCTCAAATGCGCGCAAATGGATTTGTCGGGTCAACCCATTTAATCTTTTGGATGATGAAAAGTGTATTCCGGCAGATACCCTGAATTAATTTTCGCTATTCGCGCGATTTCGCTTTTCCAAAACGCATCCCTCGCTCAAGTTTTAGCGCACTATGTCTAGCACACTCCCCACTCCGCTTCGCGAACACGGATTCCAAATTCTTGAGGATGAATTGAAAATCTTGATGGATGCTTTTGCCGCGGCATTGATTCGGATGGGAGAGCCAGAATTAGCGAAAAAGCTACCCTGGCGGGAGGCTTCGGAGGCGTTTGATGCGGGGGAGGCTTCGCGTGAACTGGGTCAGGCCTATTCGATTTCTTTTCAATTGTTGAATATTGTTGAGGAGCGGGCGGCGTCTCAAGTGCGTCGTCGGCGTGAGCGCGAATCAGGCGCGGCTGCTGAGAAAGGGTTGTGGGCGGACAAACTCGCTGAAATGATCACGCAGGATTTATCTGAGGAGCAGATATTGGAGGCGGTGAATACGGTCGAAGTGGAGCCGGTTTTGACGGCTCATCCGACTGAGGCAAAGCGAGATACGGTTCGCGAGCTTCACCGCGAGATTTATGCGCTGAGTAATCGGCGGGAGAACACCGAGTTTACCGAGCGCGAGCAGAAGAGGGTGATCCGTGAGATTGAAAACAAGCTTGAGAATCTCTGGAGGACTGGGGAAATCCATGTGACTCGCCCCACCGTCGACACTGAACTCGACAATGCGCTCTACTATCTCCGGGATGTGTTCCCTGATGCCGCATTGCGTTCGCATGTTCATCTGCGCGAGGCATGGGAGAATGCTGGTTTTGATACGCACAAGCTTGATGCGAGTAGTCCGGTCATTTGTTTTGGCACGTGGATTGGCGGAGATCGCGATGGTCATCCATTTGTCACTCACGACGTCACGGAGCGTTCGCTGAAGAAGTTGCGTCTCAATGGTCTTCGGGTGCAACGCCGCAGTCTCGAAGCCCTCGCAGCACACCTTCCGCTGAGTTCTCTGTTTCAAAAGACTCCTGATGTTCTGCTGGAGTTGATTGAGCGCCTCAGTTTGAGCATCGTCGGAAATTCGGAATTCGCGGACCGTATTGAGGCCATCCAGGCGAAAAATCGGGAGGAACCGTGGCGGCTAGCGGCTCTCTTGATGCGCGAGAAGGTGGTGATTGCGATGGAAGTTCCCGATTCTTTGGCTGGTTACAAAAAGCCAGAAGAGCTTGCCGGGGATCTTGGTATTTTGAAAGCGTCTTTGGACGCGGTTCATGCGGACAATTTGGTGCATGCTTACTGGATTCCAGTGAAGCGCAAATTGGATATGTTTGGGTTCCATTTAGCGCGTCTGGATATACGTCAGAATTCGAGTTTTCACGAAAAGGCCCTGGATCAGCTTTTGACAGCAGCAGGCATCCTCAAGGAGGGGTCCTTTGCAGATTGGCCAAGTGAGGAGAAGCGCGCATTCCTGGATCAAGAGTTAACGTCTTCGCGCCCGTTTGTCGCGGGAGACATTTCGCTCGGAAAGGAGGCAGACGCCGTCCTCGCATGCTACAAGGTCGTTGGAGAGACGTATCGCGCATTTGGAGATGCGGGTTTGGGATCATTGATCGTTTCGATGACCCGGAATACGGAGGATTTGTTGGTTGTCTATCTACTGGCACGCGAGGCTGGGTTGTTGGAATGGACCGAACATGGTATGATTTGCCCGATTCCAGTGGTCCCGCTTTTCGAGACAATGGAGGACCTCGAAGCGGCTCCTGGCATTGCGGTCGATTTCTTAGAGCATCCCTTCACCCGTCGCAGTTTGCGCATCGGTGAGAGCGGTTCGGATGCGGCGTTTCAGATGATGGTCGGTTACTCGGATTCTAATAAAGATTGTGGAATTTTGGCGAGTCAATGGGCCTTGCACCGGGCGCAGCGCGCGCTTTCTGACAGTGTTCTAAAGCTTGGGGTGAAACCGGTATTTTTTCACGGTCGTGGGGGCACGGTCGGGCGCGGAGCTGGCCCCACTCATTGGTTTATGGAGGCACTGCCACAGGGGTCTCTCAGTGGGGTGATGCGGATGACTGAGCAGGGTGAAACCATTGCTCAAAAATATGCGCACATGCGCTCGGCGGTCTATAATGTCGAACTACTCACAGCTTCCTCGGTGGCGACTGCGGCGCGTCATCTATTCAGCAAGGAGCGCGATACATCGCTTTGGCCGACAATGGATAAGGTCGTCGGATGGAGCGTTGAGGCGTATCGGGCGTTTATGCAGGCGCCAGACTTTATGACTTTCTTTGGTGAAGCGACTCCAATTGATGCTCTTGAGAATGCTCGCATCGGTTCCCGGCCGGCGCGGCGGACGGGGCGGGCTTCAATTGAAGATCTGCGGGCGATCCCCTGGGTTTTTTCCTGGACTCAAAATCGTTTTTATCTGCCTGGGTGGTTTGGAGCTGGATCTGCCTTGACGCGCTTGTGGGAAGAGGATCTGGAAGGTTTTGAAAGCCTCAAACGAAACATCACGGTGAAACCCTTCCTGCGCTACGTGTTGACGAATATCGAGGGATCTCTCGCGAGCGCCAATCAAGAGATTATGCATATGTATGCTTCGCTGGTCCAGGATGAGACCATTCGCAAGCGATTCATGGATATCGTAGACCGCGAATTTGAGCAGACGAAAGCGGTCCTTGAGGAAATGTTTGGAGGAAACTTTGAGGCGCGCCGCCCTCGCATGGCTTACACTTTGGGCATTCGAGAATCGGCACTTAGGACTCTTCATATCCAACAAGTAGACATCCTGAAGACTTGGCGCTTGCTTAAAGCGGCCGGCGACGACGCCAAGGCTGAAGCGCTTGTTCCAGATATGCTCATTTCGATCAACGCATTGGCTGCGGGTTTGAGAACGACGGGCTGAGGGCTTGGTCGGTTCGAACTCAGAGTATTGTGCGCCTGGTTCGGGTTTTGTATGTATCGCCGCCGGAATGTCCGTTCAGGATGTAGCAAACGCCTTGTCTGAGAGATAATGCAAGGACCGGATACCGCCCGGCTGGCTGCGCTGCCTACGGAAAGGGGAGTGGGGCTTCCGATAGCTGCTCTTTAACGATCGCGGTAGCTCTGTCTCTTAGATAAGCTACAGTCAAGCGGTCCAACATTAGGCGTTCTTCAGGGCGGAACAGTCTCATACCTCTTCGCAGTGAAATCGATCCCGTCTTCAACGATGAAGCGCAACACATTGTTCATGCATTAATGTTGCTGGTGTTCGGTAGTTCAACCCTTTCTTGGGTCTTGTGTCCAGAGAGTAGAGATGGAACCAAAGGGGGATAAGATACGTCTAGGGTGCCGTTAAGGCTTCTCGCTTGTCATTGATGAGCGTCCTTAAAGATCGCTTTCTTTCGGTTAAGAAATAGTGCGGTCATGAAAATCAAAATTTTAAATACGAGTAGGCTATTACTCCACGTAGTGGTTGGATATTCTATGTCGGGCTGCGCATCTGCGAGCCTTAATGAATATTTTGAGACTGAGCCTGTTCAGAATAGGCTGACCAGTGAAATGGATTTCGAAAGCCAAGAAGAATTGAATAAAATTGGATAAAAACCAGGTGCCCCAGTAGGGCTTCCTTAACGGTTCATGGTTTGAACAACTGAATTGATTGACTTGGTTTCTGGTAATTAGGCGAGCGTTAGGATCCTCATTTTTATCAGAAATTGAGTGGGTTGGGAAAACGTAACGCACTCTTTACAGTGCAAAACTTGCCACCCTCTCTTAGACAATCAGAGTTGGAAACATGTCTCTCAACCACATATATATAGTCCTCGTCGTAGCTCTGACTCCTTCGATCTCGAATGGGTTAGTGGCCACAGGTTTTGTCTTCAATGATAGTAACGGTAACAGGTTGCGCGACTCCGGGGAGGTCGGTGTTGCAAACGTGCTGGTCTCCAACGGCGCGGATGTCGTAAAGACGGACTCTGAGGGTCGATACCGTCTATCGGTCACGGATGATACGACGATCTTCGTCATAAAGCCCGACGGCTGGGATGTGCCGGTCAATGAGCTAAATATACCACAATACTATTACATCCATAAAGCTGCCGGGTCTCCTGAACTCAAATATGCTGGAGTCGAACCTACCGGGCCTTTACCGGAGTCGATCGACTTTTCTTTGACTGCAAGTTCTGATACCCATGAGGCCTTTACGATGCTGGCTTTTGGCGATCCCCAGCCCTATTCGCTTACCGAAGTCGACTATTTCGCTCGCGATATTGTGAGCGAATTGATCAACACCGATAAAGCTGAATTCGGAGTCGTTTTGGGTGACATTGTTGGTGACAACCTGGATCTCTTTACTCCTGTGAATGAAGCGGTCTCCAAAGTTGGCATTCCTTTTTACTACGTTTATGGCAATCACGATATGAACTTCGACGCCGAATCGGATGATCTAGCCGATGAGACTTTTGAGCGTGTGTATGGACCTGCTAACTACGCCTTTATGCGAGGAGACGTTTTGTTTATTACATTCGATGACGTGCTTTATCCGCAATCCATTACAAAAAGCCGTTACACTGGGGGATTTACCGAGAAACAACTCACTTTTGCGAAGAACCTCCTAGAGCATGTCCCCACGGATACACTGATTGTTAGCATGATGCATATCCCGCTCTTTGATGAGTGGATCGGCGACACCTTTGTAGACGCACATCGAGAGGCATATTTTAATCTATTCGAAAACCACCCGCGAGGCCTCTCGCTTTCTGCGCATACGCACAAACAGCAGCACGTGCTCTTTGGTAAAGAGGAGGGCTGGCCTCATGACGATACTGAGCACCACCACTACAATGTCGGCACGACCAGTGGCAGTTGGTGGAACGGAGCGCCCGACACACGAGGCATACCTCACACCACGATGCGCGATGGTACGCCCAACGGCTATGCGTTTATAAATTTTGACGGTAATAAATACACGGTCGATTATAAGGTCGCTGGCTCCGACGAGAGTGACCGCATGAATATTTTCCTGCCAAAAGTCATTGAGCATCGCGGTGGAGCGGCTCCTTTTGCGGTTAATATCTACAATGCAACTGAGAAAGCGACTGTGGAATACCGTATCAACGATGGAGACTGGCGCTCGATTCCCAAGATGAATATCCGCGATCCCCACTATGTAAAGTGGGAAATCGCTCGAGCCACTTCCTCGGAGCTTCTTCCGGGAGAAAGCCTCCCTGTAGGAGAAATTTCATCACATATCTGGGCCAAGCGTTTCTCTGGCAACTTGCCCGTAGGCACACATTCAGTCGAGGTCCGTTATACGGATATTTATGGCCGAACTTTCAGCGAGTCGCAGACCGTGCGCGTCGTTAAACGCTAGGCGAATTCTGAAAACGAATGGTAGGGCAAGCTTAGAGGCAATGTCTTGCTTGCCCGTTGCGGTTTTGTGGGTGTGTTTACACCTCCATTAAACAGGGACGCTTGCTTCGGCATTTGCCTTTTTCCGCGCATTTGATCGGATGATTGCCTCTTCAACGTCTCTCGATTGAGATGTGAAATCTGTGTGACCTGGCATAAGGAGGCTGCGTATTTCGCCGGCGGCTTCGGTAGCGTCCGAATGATAGAGGATGAATTCGGGATCGTTGGGTGGGCGTGTTTCGTCAGGGGTGCGCATCGCATTTTCCAATTTGCCCATGCAAATCGCCTTGGTTTCGTTTTGGCCAAAGCAGAGTCCATATCCGACCGAGTAGTATGGCGGAGATTTTTTGCCCCCGCTGCTACCACGGCCGACCATCTCACATTCAGTTACGTTGATTCGCCCGATGCAACGTTTCCGACCGCGAGCATCTTTGACAGAAATACGCGGGGTGCCATAGCGCAATTCACCAATGGTTCCATGTCCGCCGCCGTAGCCACGTTGGCTGGCGTATCCGTATGCCATCAATGCTCCGGTCTCTGCGCGACTCATGGTCTGCAGAGCAGCGGCGCGCGACTGTGGATATTCAATTGGATCGCGGCTTGCATCGTAAACGGGATCTTTACCATCGATTTCAGGTTCTTCTGGCTTCATCAAACCTTGTTCGCGCATGACGTCGATAACCCGACGAAAGGTATAAATATCTGCCTCATCCTCTGGATCCATTGCAGCGAGGAGTTCTGTTCTTAGATTTTCCGAAGACACATCATCTTCGTAGGCTAGGTCGCATTCCAGCAGGCGCTGAGTGTAATCACGTGTCGGCCCGAGAACTTGGCCTCCAGGAATTTCGCGAAAAGAGGATGAAATCCGGCGCTCCATTAACATGTTGGTCGTATCGATGGTGTCGCTTTCATACTTCTGCACAAGTTGAACACGGTGCGCGCGCAAAATTTCGGCGGCTTCGATCGCATCACCTTCAGTCTGTTTGAGTGCGATGGCCGCTAGCTCTGGCGCGTAGAGCCCAGATTCACTGAGGACGCGATCGACAAGCAAACGCATTTGCCCTAGAATTTGTTCAATCTCTACGGGCTTGGTCCGCTCGCGAAGACGGTAGAACTCGGCGAGATCGGCGGCGTTGTGGAGAGCGGTTTCTATAGCGCTGACGGAATCCATGGATACGATAATGTCTAAGCATTGTTAAGCGCGGATAAAAGGTATGGGCACCGATCACGGTAGTCCGGTGTGAGTACTGTTGTTAGGGCTCGGAGGGTTTCCCTGGATTTAGATCGAGGTCTCGCTGTTTGAACAATACCCGTCATAATTGCCTCTATTCCGAAACAATTGCCTCCAAGATGTTACTTTCTCAAGGTTGTCTTTTGAATGATCCCGATGACCCTTCTGATGGATGTCCGCGCCGGTAGAGATTGTGATTATTGAAGATGAAGTGGATATCCTTGCACCCCTTCAGTTCTGCTTTGAAGAGGAGGGCTTTGTCGTTCATTCGGCGGAAGACGGTATTCAGGGATTGAACTTAGTACGTCGGCAGGTCCCCAATTTGATCATTCTTGATCTGATGTTACCACGTATGGATGGCCTGAGTCTGTGCGAGGAGGTACGCAGCGATATTCGGACGCGCGATATCCCTGTTATCATGCTCACAGCTAAAGATAGTCAGATGCAGGTAATTAATGGCCTCAGTCGCGGGGCGGATGATTACGTGACAAAGCCGTTCTCGACCAGAGAACTCATAGCTCGGGCTCGCGCAGTATTGAAAAGAGGACGTTTTCTGGACTCTGAAGACACGCTCCTAAGGGTTGGGCCACTTGCTTTGTCCGAAGGAGAGCAAGTCGCGTTGTTGAACGGCGAGGATGTCCGTCTGACGCCAACGGAATTTAAGCTGATATATTTTTTAGCGCTTAATTCGGGCAATGCGTTCACGCGCAACGAACTGTTAGATCAGGTCTTTGGTGAAGATGCCTACGTCATCGATCGCAATATAGATGTTCATATTAGAGCCATTCGCAAAAAGCTGGATTGGCCTGAACTCATTTTGACGCTGCGCGGTTATGGCTATCGTTTAGAGCTGCCAACAGGTGAAAACGAGTAATTTTGCACGCATCTTGTGAGCTTCTTTCAGCGTCTATTTCTAAGCTACACCACAATTGTCTTAGTGATTGCGGGGGTGATCAGTCTTGTATCGATCAGTAGCCTAAAATCGGAGGCCGAAAGGCGTATCCTATCTGAGTCGGAAAAAGACACCCGGGCTGCGGCATTGGCAGATTTCGAGGATCTTGAGATTTTGGATTCGGAGTACCTTAATGAACAAATTAATGACGAAGTGTTGGAGCAGGAAACATATGCGATTGTGAAAAACGTTTCTCTCGCTGCCGGAGTGAGCATTTTGGGGTGCCTGATTCTCGGCTGGATTTTTGCAAAACGTTTGACGGATCCGTTCGCTGAGATCGATGCAGGGTGTCGAAAGATACTGTTAGGTGATCTCAATTACCAGATAATGCTTCCACGCGTTGATAGCGCAGGGCGCGTTGCGGAGACGATAAATAAGATGACTCAAGATATCAGTAAACGCATTGAGCAATCCAGCCAACAGCGCAATCGCATGGAATTGATTCTGCAATCTTTACAGGATGCAGTGCTCATGATTGACCGGCAGGGAGCAATCATGTTTTTTAATTCGGCGGCCGGGGAGTATTTGGATATGTATGACAATTCCTGGCCCTTCACTCTGGAAAAGCATGTTAAATTGGATGTATTGAAAAAGGAAGTCATTCGCCAGATGCAGGGATCTCATTCATCGCGGATGGTTTTGTCCTGGGAAGGCGAGTCCTCGGATAAGCGTTTTGCCGAACTCTTCACCGAGCCCTTGGACGCCGCGAATCATGATACTGATGGACTCCTGTGCGTTATCCGTGATCAGACTCAGGAGCGCCGTTTTGAAGATTTGCGTAGAGCTTTTGCATCGAATGTTTCGCACGAGCTAAAGACTCCTATAGCAGCGATCGGAGCCCTTCTTGAGACGATCGAAACATATCCGAAAATGGCGATAGATAAGCGGACACATTTCAATCAGAGAATTCGACACCAAAACGATCGCATGCTGCGTTTAGTAAACGAACTCCTTGCACTCTCCAAACTGGAAAGTGGAAGTGAAATTCTAGATTTAGCTTCCTGCGATTTGGGCGAAATATTTCACTCTGTGCAAAACACGTTCATGACGCTTGCAGAAAAGCGAAACATTGAGCTTGTTTTTACTTATAATCCAGCTGCAGATTTAAGTCTGATCGCTGATGCCAAGGCTCTCGAAATTATATTTAATTCACTCATCGACAACGCGCTGCGGCATGGCCCACGCGAAGGTTGGGTCCGCTTAGATGCTAGACGTTTCGAAGAGGTTATTGAAATCGAAATTTCCGATAACGGTCCGGGCATCCCTCCTGATTCACAGCCCCGTATTTTTGAGCGATTCTACCGCGTTGAGGAATCACGTTCTAGAGATCGCGGGGGAAGTGGAATGGGGCTCGCGATTGTTAAACATCTAGTTCAAGCACACAAGGGATCCATCGATCTAAGGAGCAGTAATCGCGCAGGAACTGTTTTTAGAATTTTTCTACCTGCAAACTTGAACGAGGTGACTGAGGTGGACTCATAGAAAGGCTCCAAAAGTGAAGCGAGTAGTTCTTTGAATCGCAAAAGATCACGAAATCGTCAGGGAGCACCCCTTTGTCTGCAGTTAGACTTCAGGTATTTCAGAGTGAAATACAGCATGAAAGGGTAGGTTGATAGATGAATTAACCACGAAGAGCGCGGAGGACACGAAGTTTTTGCATTGGGGGATATCTCGAAATTGTTCCCGGAAAAGAGCGTATAAGCTTCGTGCTCTCCGTGTCCTTCATGGTAAAAAAGAGTAATGAGAATATAGGATACGAAGCTAGATGCAGCCTCACAATATTCTCACCTAAACTTAAAGACGGTATCAAAGTTTAGTTGATAGATGAATTCACCACGAAGAGCGTGGAGGATACGAAGTTTTTGTATTGGGAAATATCTCGAATTTGTTCCCAGATAAAGCGTATAAGCTTCGTGCTCTCCGTGTCCTTCGTGGTAAAAAAGAGTAATGAGAATATAGGATACGAAGCTAGATGCAGCC
>JBCCBL010000062.1:0-11379 GCA_039034055.1 Verrucomicrobiota bacterium
ATTTTTCGACGGCAAAAATGGATAATAGGCATTGTCAATGGGAAGAGTCTATCAGTGGCAGAAAAGGTCACTATAAGTCTAAGAATACAATATTCCTTATGAATGCTGAAAAACCTGAAACTCTCATAAGTCTTAAAACGGTTGCCTCACGGCTTTCGCTTTCGACGCGAGCTGTATATCGCCTTATTGCTGCTGGGGATTTTCCGCGGCCAGTCAAAGTGGGCGGTGCTACTCGATTTTATTCTAGCGATTTAGATGCATACTTGAGTCGACTAAAAGGCCAAGGCTTCATAGCCTCTGTAGGTAAATGATCGCGAATATCTACAGACCTAAACGGCAGCGAAACGGTAAAACTGCAATCTCACGGAACTACCGTGGGCGCTACCGCCTAGACGGGGATTTTGCGGTTTCTGAGGTGGCCTTGAAGACCTCAGATAAGCGTGTTGCTGAGAGAAAGCTGCATGAGATCATCAAAGAAAAGCAGATGGAGCGTGATGGCATCATTGCGCCCAAGGTGCAGCGTGAAGCGGCCCAGAAGTCTTTGCCAGAGCATCTCGATGATTTTATCGCGGATCTTGATGCGCTTAATCGGTCGAAGGTTTATATGGGCCATATACGCAGCCGCAACAGCAGGGTATTCACGGATTGCTCATGGAAGCTTCCGATTGATATTTCAGCGGATGGTTTTGTGAACTGGCGCTCTAAGCAGGAAGGTCTGTCTCCCAAGACCCTCAATGAATATCTGAACGCTTTGAATGCTATTCTTAACTGGATGGTGAAGCTTGGTCGGATACCCTCAAATCCACTGAAGCATGTCACGAAAGCGGATTTGAGAGGAAAGCAGCAGCGTAGGCGTGCGCTAACTGAGGATGAGCTGCAAAGGCTTCTTAAGGCATCGGGTCCTCGTCGGCTGCTTTATACCATGGCATGCTACACAGGCTTTCGGCAAAATGAGCTGAGGCATCTATGCTGGGGCGATCTACATTTGGAAGGCGATCGCCCACATGTTCGAGCGCGAGCTTCTACGACGAAGAACGGAAAAGATGCTCTAATTCCGCTGCACCCAGAATTGGCTAGCGAGTTAAAAAAAGCACGCCCACACAATGTCTCCGAAGGTGAGCGTGTTTTTTACATCGATACGCACCCTGACCGAACATTCGTGCGCGACCTCAAGAATGCGCAAGTGGAACGGTTTGATGACTTGGGCCGGAAAGTCGACTTCCACGCGCTTCGCTATACCTTTTGCACGATGTTGGCCCGAGAGGGAACATCACAGCGTATGGCTCAGGAGCTCATGCGTCACAGCGATCCGCATCTGACTGCACAGATCTACACGGACATCAGTCAGCTACCGACCTTCGATGTGGTGTCTAAACTCCCTTGGAGCGTTTCAGAGGAACAGGCCGATGACCCACAAATAGACCCACAAAATTTGTTCATCGATAGGCGGGACGTGTCTCAGATTGGCACTAGCGCTGTTGAGGGATGTGATAATCAAATTCCTGATAATCAGGAGTTTATGCAAGGATTTTCACCTCTTGTCGCGGGCTGTCAAGTGGCAAGGGCGGAGGGATTCGAACCCCCGACCGCCAGATTAGAAATCTGATGCTCTATCCGACTGAGCTACGCCCTCGTGGTGTGGTGATCCGAGTGGATCGAGGATTTAGGGATATAGGGCGCGATAGAGGTTTGTCACTTGAATAATTGAAGCAGCTTGGAGATGGGGAGATCAAAACTGAGCTGGTGTTTGAGGTGCTGGCCATGGAATGGTGGCCGGAGGATTATGAGCGGTAAGGCTTGAGGAGTTTTCGGACGACATGGATTTTGACCCATGGTCTCGCGGGTTCGACGTGGGTGGGAAAATTATGCCTTTAGTAGTATGGCGTGGTGTAATTCTTCCCTAGGCTGATGATTTTGAATTATCGTTATTGCGATTAATTCGTTGATAAACAGCAACTTATGTAAGTGGCATTTGCGTTGCTTAGTTGGTGCGTCATGAATTTAGGCGTCTATCAGAGTGCATCCGCCCTCACAAGTATTGAGGATTGGCAAGCGGTTACGTCGCGTAATATCGCTTCGAGCACGACAAGTGGATATCGCGCTCAGAAGGTTGCCTTTGAGCCAGTCGTGCGAGGGGTTGCAGAGGGTCAGAAACCGAATGAGGACCTGCGAGGTCAGATTTTTCCCGGAGTCCGGACTGCTCCGACAGTTGCCGCAGGTTCAATACGTCCCACGCAGAATCCTCTAGATTTTGCCCTAAACGGACAAGGGTTTTTTGAGGTGCAGACTCCTAATGGGCGCTCCTATTTCACACGAGATGGTCAGTTTAAGGTTAGTGGAGAAGGCACCCTGGTCGACAAAAACGGGAATGAGGTGCAGGGCATGGCGGGTCGCATCGACATTGATCCGGCGGGTGGTGTGATCGGCGTCGAAAAGAACGGCCAAGTCTTGCAGAACGGGGTCGCAATTGGGCAACTCCGCATCATGGAAGTCGGCAACATGGAAAATATGCGCCAATCGGATGCCGGTTTTGAGGAGACTGAAGCCGGCGCGGGCGGGATACGTGAAAGTGAAGGCACGGAGGTCCTACAGGGGTTTGTTGAAGGCAGTAATGTTTCACCCATCAATGAAATGGTAAATTTGATACAGGCCTCACGCGCCTATGAAGCGAACGCCAAGGTCGTGAGGGCCTATGATACGCATTTAGAGAAAACGATAAATCAGCTAGCACCGCAACTGAGATAACCAGGAACATCGCATGAACCTATCACTATATTCAGGGGCAACCGGAATGGAGGCCCAGCAGCTCAATCTCAATACGATTGCGAACAATATCGCAAATGTGAATACAACCGGTTTCAAGAGACAGAAGATTGAGTTCCAAGATCTATTGTATCAAGATGCACGTCCAGTAGGGGGTGATGCCGGTGGTGGCAACATTGTCCCTGCAGGGGTGGAAATGGGAAATGGTGCACGTGTAGTTTCGACAGCGCGTGTATTCACCCAAGGGCAACTCTCTCAGACCGGCGAACGTATGGATATCGCCATTGATGGAGACGGATTTTTTGAAATACAGCGACCTGATGGTACGACTGCCTATTCTCGAGATGGAGGCTTCAAGGTAGATGCTAATGGCCAAGTGACAACGGCTGATGGTTACACTGTCTTGAGCGGGTTTGGGCAGATCCCCGCAAATGCAACTGGCGTGAGCATCGCCCCAACCGGAGAGGTGACGGTACAAACTGCGAATGGAGATACCACCTTCAATATCCAGTTAACCCGCTTCAATAACCCGAGTGGTCTGAGGAGCCTTGGCGGCAATCTCTACGAAGAGACAGCGGCCAGTGGTGCACCGCAGACCGGAACTCCGGCCAACGACGGATTGGGTAGCTTGCGCCAGGGATTTTTGGAAACTTCGAATGTGAATGTCGTGCAGGAGATGGTGAACATGATCGTGGCCCAGCGCGCCTATGAGATCAATTCGAAGTCAATCACAACATCTGATGAGATGCTCCGCCAAGTGGGTCAGCTCAAGAGATAAGTTGAGTATTGTAAGCAAGTATATGAAACCATTTACACCTATTGTATTCGCACTATCCTGTATCGCTACTGGGGATACAGGATATGCGGATACGCTCGCTTCTTTCCTTTCAGAGGTCAACCACGTGATTCGTTCAGAGGAGGGACGCATCGCCCAGCAACGTGCTGCCGAGAGTGTAGAGGAGCCTCCGGCGGCGCGTGCTCCGGCGGAGCCTGCTGTCGAGAGAGAAATTCCAGAAGTGGTCTACATCCAGGATTTGGAGGTTTTGGCAACTTTGCGGGAATCCTTGAAGAAGCATTATCAGTTGAATGGAGATTTGCGCATCACGCTTCTGCGTCCTTGGAAAGCGCGCCCGGTATCATCTCATAGTTGGAGTGTCGAGTTGGTGAAGGTTCCGAATGACCAGATTGAAGCGGTATCTGTAGTGCGATTCCGTATTCTTGATGAGGGTCGATTCGCGGGAGAGCATTCGGTAACCTTGCGCTGTGAACACTGGCTGGACGTTTGGCATACAACGCTTCCGATGGAGCGGCAACAAGAGGTGATGGCAACACTTTTGGAGCCTCGTCGAGTCGACGCACTGAGTGCGCGACGGGACTTAATTTTGGCATCGACGGACCTGTCGCGATACGAGTTTCGCCAAGCAGTGGCGGGGGATCGTGCATTGACGTGGAGAGATCTTTCGGTGCGTCCGCATGTCCGCCGTGGGGATGCTGTGGATGTGCTCATCAAGCAAGGTGCCATGGAGATCAGTATGCGTGGCACGGCATTAGAAAATGGCATCGCTGGTGATTTGATCACGATTCGTAACACAAGCTCCAATAAGAATTTTCAAGCCCGAATCGTCTCAGAGAGTCTAGTACGCGTTTATCTGTAAGATGAAATTGAGTTGCACCAAATCTATTTCCCTAAATGGGTGCTTTATCCAAGGATCGCGACGTCTTTTTTGCGTCGCTCTTTCTGCTGGAGGGCTCTGTATGAGTGCGTCACACTTATATGGAGAATCCCTCTGGCTGAAAAAATCAAATCGAGAGTCGAGCATGTTTGCGGATCCAACCGCTTCCGCAGTTGGGGATTTGATTACGATTCAGGTCGATGAAAGTACATCCTCTACATCGAGCCAGAGTTCTTCGACTAGCAAAGACTCCCAGGTTGACAACGCGGTGACTCAGTGGCTCTTTCCCCTAGCAGCAAGTAGTTTTGGGACGCACAATGGAGCGTTACCCGGTACGAGCTTTGGTGGGAGCAATACTTTTAATGGTTCGGGTTCTACATCGAACACCCAAGCGGTATCCGCGCGAGCTACTGTGAGTGTGATTGACCGCTTACCGAATGGTAATCTGGTGATCGAGGGAGCCCGCCGCGTGACATTCTCTGGCGAAAGTCAATGGGTGGTTTTAAAAGGAATCGTCCGCAAAGCCGATATACGTGCGGATAATTCGGTGCTATCCAGCCGGATTGGGGACGCTAGCGTAGAGTTTATTTCTAGTGGAGCGCTTACTGAGGCTCAGCGGAAAGGTTGGCTGACCCGTATTTACGACACTGTTAATCCGAACTAAGGTTTCTTTGTATCGACGCATTCTCAGTTTTGTTTCATTCCTCGTCTTAGCTTGTATCACGATAAAAGGTACCGGTTTCGCTCAGGCGGGAGCGCGGGTGAAAGACCTTACATTTGTTGAAGGTAGCCGAGATAACCAATTGGTGGGTTACGGTCTGGTCGTCGGATTGTCGGGAACTGGTGATAGTTCGCTAACCTACACCATTCAGAGTATTGCAAACACGCTTCAGCGATTTGGCATTACCGTTCCGGCAGGAGAAGTGCAGGCGGAGAATGTTGCGGCAGTGATGCTTACGGCTACTCTGGGCCCGTACTCGCGCGAAGGTTCGCAAATCGATGTGACGGTATCGTCTTTGGGAGATGCAGATACCCTTCAAGGAGGCGTCCTGCTGCAAACCCCGCTCCTCGGTGCCGATGATTTGGTATATGCGGTTGCTCAGGGTCCCGTTGCGGTGGGCGGTTTCCTGGGAGGGGGCGGAGGAGATGGCGGCTCTACTGTGCAGCAAAATCATCCCACTGTTGGCATTTTGACGAGCGGAGCTATCGTTGAGCGTTCGGTTAACACGCAACTCGTGATTGATGAGAGTCTGAATCTGATTCTGCGTAATGCTGATTTCACGTCGGCAGTGCGCATGGCTGACGCGATCAACGCTCAGTTTCCATCGGCGTCTCAGGCTATTGATTACGGAACCATCAACGTGAGTGTGCCGTCTGAGTATATTGGCCAGGAGGTCAATTTTCTTGCAGAAATCGGTGGTATCATGGTGAAGCCAGATACGGTCGCGCGGATCATTGTCAACGAGCGCACGGGAACGATCGTCGCGACATCTGAGGTACGCATTTCCACAGTGGCCATCAGTCATGGTTCGTTGACGATCACGATTACTAACGACACCAACGTTTCGCAGCCGAATCCTCTGGCAAACGGAGAGACGGTTGAGTCAAACGTGCAGGCAACTGCGGTGAACGAAGCAACCGGGGGATTCCAAGTCCTGGAGTCCTTTCCAACAATCGAAGATCTCACGCAAGCATTGAATGCTCTGGGCGTTACCACGCGGGAGATGATTGCGATACTGCAAAATCTTAAACGTGCGGGTGCTCTTCAAGCGGAACTCATCCTTAACTAGTGCTATGGACTCAATAAATCCAATTGGACTCAATACAGCTGAGTATCAGAATTTGACATTCAATACTAAAATGAGTGAGGAGCAGAAGCTAGCCGAAGCTTCTAAGCAATTCGAAGGTGTCATGTTACGCCAATACTTGAAGGATGCTTTGAAGCCCTTGGTTGAGACGGAGCTTACCAAGGATTCTGCGAGCAGTAACATATACCGCTCATATTTGATCGATATTATGGCCGGGAGTATGGCTGAGAGTGGAGCTTTTGGAGTGTCTAGTACTTTGCAGGCCGGTATTCAAGGCTCGAAAATGGAGGATTCAGAAAAATGATTAGAAATTTAGATACAGCAGATAGTGGAATGCTTTGCCAAGAGTTGGTGAGGATTCTTCGAGCAGAACTCCAGGAATATGGAGGTCTTTTGAATCTATTGGACGATCAACAGGAGAAAATTCTCAGTCGCGATAGTCAGGAGCTGATGACGATCAATAAGCAAATTGAACTCCAAGCCGACGCGAATCGATTATTGAAGGAGACCCGAGAACGTATAGTCGGGCGGCTTGTATCTGATTGGGGTGCAGATTCCGCGAATACAAAAATCACCCAATTGGTCCGATTTTTCCCGGAGGCAATGCAGCCTATGGTTAACTCGATTGCCGATGAGATCAATGAGCTTATCCGTAAGTCACGTCGCCGCCTAGAGCAAAATAGGCTGCTACTAAAGAGGCTTTCCTCAATCACTGAGGAAATGCTTAGTTTCATTAATCCGGATCTGGTTCCGAGCAAAACTTATTCTCATAAAGGGAGCATGCAGGTGAAGGCGCCAGTCAGCACTCCTTCATCTGTCGAAATGACTGCCTAACTGTTTTCAAAGATGAGTCTTTTAAGCGGAATTTATACACAGTCTCGAGCTTTGAGTTATCACTCTGGCTCCATCGATGTTGCGGGTAAAAATATCGCAAATGTCAATAATCCTGAATATGCGCGGCAGAGAATGCTAGTCCAGGATCGGGGTAATATAGTAGTTGGCAACACGATACAAAGTATGGGTATCGAGGCTGGATTAATCCAACAGTTTCGTGATTCACTCCTCGATACTCAAATCTTGACGGAGACCCCTCAGACCTCCATGGCCGAGGTGACCGCAGACCTCTACCGTCAGCTTGAGGGATACTGGGGCGAGTCGATCAATCGTAGCTCAGATGGATCTACTCTAGATAGTGCTCAAGAGGTATCAGCATCTTCACTCGGGTTGAATGAGCGTTTAGATGATTTTTTCAATGCGATGTCAGAATTGGCAGCCAATCCATCGGAATCAGCGCTTAAGGAGGTTGTCGTTCAGCAAAGCCAGGCCCTAGTAGACCAGATCAATGACATGGCCAGCAACCTATCTCAGTTTTCGGGAAATATCGACCAACAGATTGATAACGAACTGAGTGATGCGAATGCGATTCTCGCGCAGATCGCTGAATTGAATATCGACATTGCTCAAGTCGAGATGAGGACCTCGGTGGGCGCTGCGGTAGACCTCCGAGATGCTCGTCAGGAGAAGGTGGAAGAATTGTCAAAATTGATGGATATCGAGGTGACAACGATTGCCGATTCGTTCGGTCAGATTCAGATCACCGCAAAGAATGCTGCGAATGCGGATGTGACTTTGGTGAACCTTGGTAATGTCGCCGATTCATTTTCCTTTGACGGGACGAATATCAACTTTGGGACTACGGCGATGGGATTGACTGGTGGTGAAGTTCAAGCTCACCTAGATTTTCGCAATGGTCCACTTGCAGAATTGCAGACGGATATCGATAATTTGGCGAGCCAGTTGGTGACTTCGGTGAATGCTGTATATCCGGGAGATTTTTTCACGGCGGCGGGAACCACGGCCGCAACCTTCTCGCTAGATGGCGCCTTGAATTCGACTACGTTGGTGGCGAGCGCTACGGCAAATGCGGGTGCCAATGATGTAGCTCAGGCTATTTATAATCTCAAAAATAGTGCTTTCTCAACCGCCGGAGGAGATGATATCGATGGCGGTTTCAATGAGTTCGTAATCAATATTTCAGGACGGATCGGCCAAGCCTCTAAATCGGCGGCTGTTTCTTTGGAAAATCAAGAGTTTGTGCAACGCATGCTCGAGAATGAACGGGCCGCGCAAGGAGGCGTGGATCTGGATGAAGAGGCGGCAGATCTGATCCGTTTTCAGCGGGCTTATCAGGCGACTTCTCGTGTTATCAGCGTCATGGATGAATTATTACAGCAACTGGTTAGCGGATTTTAGAAAAGGTTGAAATATGCGTATTCCCAATAGTGTCATTCATTCGAATCTGCTGGAGCAATTGCAGTCTCTGAGAAATCGTCAGGTAGACCTTCAGGATCGCATTTCGACAGGACAAAATATTACGAGAGTTTCTGATGACCCATCGGCGACCGAGCGTGTTTTCCAGAATCAAACCGAGAAGCGTGATCTTTCGCAATTTCGTCGTAATCAAGAGCGCGTCCAGGAGGTGTCTCGAGCGAGTTTCGCCCAAGTTGAGCGTATGGAAGAAATTGCGGCCCGCGCGCAGGAGATTGCATTGTTGGGAAGTTCGATCCTGAGCGACGACTATTTTACGCCGTATGCCCGAGAGGTTGACGAACTCATTGAAGAACTCAGTGAGCGAGCCAATTACAGTTACCTAGGTTCATATACTTTTGCCGGCACTGCCACAGATACCATGCCGTTTGCTTTGACGCGGGATGGAAATGGAAGTGTCACCGCAGCCGCTTACGTCGGAAACACGGCGACTGCAGAAGTGAATATCAGTGAGAATTCAACGCTCTCTGGTTACCTAGATCCGACCCGGAATTCCGACATGGAAGCGCTATTCACCGATTTAATAGCCTTACGCGATGCTCTGGATACCGATGATGCGACGACGGTGAGTGGTCTTGCCGATGATTTTGTCGCTCATGAGAATAATATGGTGGAAGCCCTCGGGATGATTTCCAGTGTAGATGCTCGGATTGAAAATGCTAAACGTTTTGATGATTTTGCCTTCCTTCGGGCAGATGAGCGGATTGCGAATGATGTCGACGCTGATTTGGCTTCAGCGATCACCGAATATACGCGAGCCGAAACCGCCTATGAAGCCGCTCTGGCAACGAGTTCTGACCTACTCCAAAGGAGTCTCTTCGATTTTATTTAAGGCCTAATAGAATCTTTTTCTCAATAAATCCCTTAGCTCGCCGTATTTTGATAATAGACTTTCATGAAGTATGATACTGAGAATCCTGCTCTAGAAGCGCCTACGTTATCGCTTGGGAGTAATGAGTTTTACCTACCCAATGGTTTGGTCGGGTTTCCCGAGATCAACCACGTTGATGTTATTTACGACGAGGAGGAGTTGCCTTTTATGTGGCTGCGCTCCAATACCGAGATGGATTTGTCTTTTATCGTCATTCAGCCCAATGGGATTGTTGATGATTACTCTGTCGAATTGATGCAAGCTGATGTTGATGAGCTTGAGATCAAAAACTCGGAGGAGGTCATGGTGTTGAACATTGTGATCATCAAAAACGAGTCGGGTGGCCGGAAAATCTTTACGAATCTCGTAGGCCCCATCATCGTAAACCGCAGAACTGGAGTCGGGAAGCAAGTGATCATACAGAATTACGAGGATTATTCAGCGCGACACTTGCTCTATGATGAATCTGCGGACGATGGAGGGGAGGAAGCCTGATGCTCGTATTGACGCGTAAAACAGACGAAGCGATCGTTATTGGCAGTGATATTGAAATAATCGTCACTCGCGTGGATGGAGAGAATGTTAAGCTCGGTATCAAAGCGCCACGCGAAATTACGATTTACCGCAAGGAAGTCCTCGATCAAATACGTGAGAGCAACTTGGAAGCAGCTGTCGGTCCCAAAAAGCCCAAGAAACGTGAGCCGAAACCGGCTGCTAAGAAAGCGCCGAAACCCATTTCCAAGAGTGCTAAGAATTTGCTGAAGAAGCTAGCTTAGAGCACATTGCAAACATCCTGTTATTCCTTCAATCTGCGATTTGAGGACCCTGTCTTGGGCTAGCTTTTTGGGATAGGGAATAAGGAACTCTCGAAGTTTTTCTCCACAATCGAGAAATTTCCAGGTTCTTTTTGATGAAAAGAACCAAATAGGTTCCTATTGACAAGAAGAACCAAATAGGTTCTTTTCTGAGAGATGCCGAAAAGGAAAAGATATTTAGCATTAATCGGTGATCTGGTGGAATCTAAACAAATCACGGATCGCTATAGGTTTCAGTCCGATCTTTCAAAGAGCCTGTTTGGCCTCGGAGAGGGGGTGCTAGCATCTCCTTATACATTGACACTCGGGGATGAATTCCAGGCCCTCTATAACAAGGGCACTGGGGTATTTTATGATGTCCTCGCTCTGCGCTTAGCCATCTATCCAATTCGCTGTAGATTTTCTTTTGCGATTGGCGAGATCACAACCCCTGTAAATAAGAAGCAAGCTATCGGTATGGATGGCCCAGCCTTCCACATTGCACGGGAGCAAATCGAGACTCTTAAAAAAACGGAAGACTTGCTCGCAATTTCGGGCCTTGAGGGTGAAGTCGGAGAGTTCGTAAGCAGTGCTATGAATCTACTGTGGGCTAGCACAGAATCGTGGAATGATAATCGCCTTAAAATCATGCTCAATGAACTCAAGCCAGTGAGTCAACGCTCGGCCACCTATCCACTGCACATTACCCAGAGAGCTATCAATAAAAATATCCGCGATGCCCGAATTGTTGAATGGGTCGACCTCGTCACAACACTGGAAATAATGATCAATCAAGGCCTGCGCTCATGAGTCCCTTTCTGATTTACTCCATTATATACCTCGGAGCCCGTTTCATATTCGTTTCGGAAGGCAATCGCCTCACCACTGCGCGATTTGTTGGCTTGTTTTTGTTGCATACGATCGTATGTGGACTGACCTTCGGTTTTCAGGCACTATCTATTTGGGTGCTCGCTTGTCTCCTGTGTATCGATCTTACGCTTTATCTGATTGAGGGATGGACTCGCAAATCCAATTCAATGGCTCGGAGCCTGACAATGATCGCAGGGTTGGGACTGATTTTCGGATTCACCCAGAACGCATCTATACCTCGAGAATTTACCGAGACAAATAATGAAGCGCTC
>JBCCBL010000063.1:0-11259 GCA_039034055.1 Verrucomicrobiota bacterium
CGGAGCAGCTTAGCCAAAGACCTGTTTTCTAAGTCCCTGAATGGTAGCGAGTCCCTGCCATTCGGCGCCCCGGAGCAGGTTCGGTCTCGGCAAGGACTTCCGCTTTTTCTCCAACTGCCATGCGCCGAGATACCCTCCGACGAACTCCCGGCTGCCAAGAATCGCTCCATCGGTAAAGTAGCGCACGCGGCAGCGCAGAACGGTGGCTTTCGGTAGGATGGCATTTTCCTCTTCCAGGACCTTGAGTGCTTTTTTACGGGTCATCTCCGGGATTCCTGTATCCGCAGCCCGTTTCCCGAAGATCAATTCGCGGTGAGCCTGCAGCGGCGAACCGTTATAGTCCTTCCAAACCAGACTTAGACCTCTTTTAGCCGTTTGCTCTCCTGCCACAGCCTCCGCATAGCCACAGAAACGATAATCCTTCGGATCTTCGACCAGTCCCGCTCTTACCGGGTTCAAATCGATATAAGCAGCCATGGTTTGAAGCGGATTCCCCTGCCCTTCCACCAGAACCGATTTAAAACGCTCGGCCCAGAGCGTGCCATAGCGCTGATGGGAACGGTTGTACCAGACCGAGAAACGCTGTTTTACCGCCTTCATGTATTCCGAGACATCACCCATCCGGGCCAACAGTCTCCTCCGAATCACCTCAGCTTCCTCACCACCCTGCTCCAGCTCCTTCTCCATCACCCCGATCGAAGCGGTCTGGTATTTGGTCGGTTTCGGGTAAAGCACCCGGTAGCGCCGCAGTAGCTCACGATCAGAGACTTTAGAGACATCCGGAACCCGCAGGAGCACATGAAAGTGGTTCGACATCACGCAATACGTCAGCAGCTCCACCCCGCAGAAGTCAGCCACCTGACCAAGCATCTTTCTCAAAACCTCCTTCTCCCCGTCACCAAACAGACGCTCCCCGTTCACCGTCCGCGTCATACAGTGATACGTAGCGGCAGATCCAGATACTTTCAGTCGTCGCGTGCGCATAAGGAAAGAAATCGTTCCAGCCGGAGTCTTTGTCAAATATTATTAGCCTGTCCCTTTAAAACTTCTGTCCCTTTAAAACTTCTTCCGGTCAGGCTCCGCCTTTCCTCCAACCCAGCATTGACTTCTTAAACCACCTATACCAACCCATTAACCACAGCAGCAGACTAACGAACATTGTGGCCCAGTTTGGGTAACTCGATCAGCCCTTTTAAATCCTCTTAAATTGGACACCTAACCCGTTCTGAGTTCCCCAGAGAAGTATAATCCGAAAGAATCAATCAAACTCCTGTCTACTTCTCTCTTTAATCGCCATGTTTCAGCAATCCGGCTGATTTCTGGGTCACTTCTTATTTCGGCCAGAATCTTTTCTTTTGGAAATCGAAGCTTAAAAGCGAAATAAAGATATACCCATAGTCCCTCGATCAATGCGAAGAACATCTTTAATTCACCCCGGTAAAGAGATTCGAACAGATCCGCATCAGACTCCAAAGAGTTAATGAGCACCATAAGGTCACTGATCATAATGCTTTCACTGGAAGGAATAATTCTACTGCGTTCAATTTGGCTGCTACATGTTTCTATACCACATAAGATCATGCCAAGACAGCCATCAGAGTCTTTACGCAACTTCCTCGGCAGATAGCTCCATGCCCAAGAACGCCTGTCAGCAAACAATGATTCCATTACACTAGCAAATGGAGGAGAATAGAGATATAGATAAATCTCATTCGGTTCAATCCAGTTGCCTTCTTCAGGTGCAATCTTGATGTAGAAGTCTTTGTTCAAATTTTTGAACAAAGCACCCTCTTCTAACTCCGAAAACCCATTACTGACGAAAAAATCACGCAGCATAATCATTCAAATAACGCATCTCCAATGGCATCAAAACTTTTAGGTGATAACTCAAATGATTGGCCACGACCATTCGGCTTCACAACAGCCCAATGAATCGTATATTGGTCAGGGTCGAGAGTAATCTCTCCACCTGGAAGTCCTTTTCCACGCAGCGTGAGTTCATCGGTAATCATGGCACCAAAATCAAAATCCACTTGCCGCAAGGCGACACCAGCCACACCAGCTTCAATCAGGTTTAAGATAAGGCCTCCTTTTCCCTTCGCTCTCGCCCTGAATCTAGGATTCCTATACTTAACCTCAATGAGATTGTAGTGCCCTGCCTCGTCTATCGCTACAACATCATACTCTCGTCCTGTAATATATCCATCACCATCGTATCTTGCAGACACTTTTTTGCTTACAACCCTGCGTCCTAGCTTCCGTTGCCGCTCAGCTTCCGCTTTTTCAGCATCTCTTCCCGATTTTATTTTTCTGCGATAATTTATTGTTTCATGGTTAAACAGATGCACCATCGCGGCGGTGACAGCTCCATTTGCAAACTTACCGCCACCAAGTTCGGCAGCGGTTCCGCCTACAACGGCAGCAGCCACCGTCCGGCGAACCAGATACTTCCCCTTCTGGTCAGCCGCCCCTAAGAAGCTATCTGCTCCTGAATTCGCTTGAATCATTGAACCTGCCAACGATCCTGAGAAGGCAGAAAGGAAGGTCGAGCCGAAATCGCCGCCCTGCAGCTCCGCGATACCGCCCTGACTCACTCCGTGTGAAGTCGCGCGGGCCAATTCGATAAACGGATCGTCATAAGTCGCCACTCCATCGGCGTAAAAGTTGGTGTTGAAATAATCACCAATTCCAGCAGCCACCGCGCCCGACAAGGCCCCAAAGAGTGCCCCTTCAAAGATATTCCCTCCAGTCAAGGCCGCGCCGGCTGCACCGGATAGGCCACCGGCAATAGCACCTTTGAGAATCGGTGCCCATGCGGCAGGAAGCGCAACGAATACCACTGCAGCAATTGCGATCGTCACAATCGTCCGCCAATTATCTACTAAGAACTTCCCAATTGCCCTCATAAGGTTCTTGATAAAGAAGCCGGAAGGATCTGTAGATGAGAGCGGGTTATTCGCTACGTAAGCGTAGCGATTATAATTCTGAAAGTTACTGGGCTGCTGAACAAATGGATCGGCAGACAGCATACGCCCAAGTAGCGGGTCGTAGATACGACCATTCATATGAACGAGGCCCAACTCATCAAGCATTTCATGGCCAGTATAACCGCGATCTGTTGCTTCGCGATTAGGCGTAGCCGAGGGTGCTCCAACCCAATCGACCGAATTCCGGGCAAGCCCCCATGCGTCGTAGCTGAATTCCTTGTCCAGGGTCGGCGGGGACACTGAAATATCAGTTTCCGCAACGACCGAGCCAAGATGATCCTTATGAAAAACCGTCTTCGTCGGACTTGTTTGACTTACATCATCGATCCACGAGCCGACCACACCAGCCGGTGTGGCGATGTAAATCCGAGTCGATGTAATATCCCATTTCGATGGATCATCTTCATCCGCCGAACTGGCGCTGCCCATCCCGGGCCACGATTGCTCCTGCTCGAAAAGTGAACCGACGTAAGTCTTCCGCGATTCCGTTTCCCATGAGCTGCTACCCGTATCGTAAGTCTCACGCGTCTGTGACACTCTTGAATTTACGGTGTCGTAGGAGAAGAGAGAACGCTTCGAGTTATTCGCCGTTAGCGATAGGGGCTTATTGAAAGCGGTCCAAGCGATATCCGTAAACTTACCGCCGCCAGTGACCTGTTCAATAGAACCGTTATCATCATAGAGAAAGCTTCGGCCTCCTGCGCTAGTGACCTGATTTTTTCCCAAGACATAGCCGTAAGTGCCCACATGGCCCAGCGCACTCGATCCGGCAGAATTAGTCCGTGAAGTGATATTGCCAAAGTCGTCGTACTCCAGGATTAAGGTATCCCCTCCGGATACGGCTGCTTCTTCAAGGCGATTCAGATCATCATAAAAGAACTCTTCTGTCAGTCGCGTCCCGGTACCGGTTTGTTTAGTTCGCTCAATTAAATTGCCGAGCGGATCAAAATCAAAGGTCTGGTCGAGCAGATCGGTGCCGTCCAGCTCTTCGACCGTAATTTGCTCAATCAGATGCGTGGCATTATCATAGATTGAGTTCGTGCGTACTACACCACCCGAAAGATAGCTCTCCAACTGGCCGTGCTCGTTGTAGTCAGGCAAACTGAACCAGACTTGCCCGTTGCCGTCCTTCACCTCCGAGACAAAGCCGCGTGGGTTATACGAGCTTTCCTGTGTGTAGGAATACCAGGTTAGATAGTTGTCGTGCGTGCCATCATCGAGAGAAGGAGGCCGCCAATAGTGCGTCAGGCGTATCGGTCGACTAAAAGCATCATAGTCCGTCTGCACGTAGAACCAACGATTCTTGATCTTAGTGAGGGTCACGAAATTTCGGCCCATGTCGTCATAGTAATGAGACCGCCGGAATCCTGAGGACGACTTCTCTAAGTGAAGCTTACCTATCTGCTGGAATTGACCTATACCATCATAGAAAAACTCATACTTGCTATCGTAGGTGCTATCATCGACGTATCCATAATACTCGACGGTCACTCGACCTAATTCATCGTAATCTTTCTTCGTTACCTGCAGCTCTGCGTCAGTCTGAGTGATGAGCTGGTCGAGCGCATTGTAGGTGTAGGACCAATTACCCATATCAGGATCAACCATGCCAGTCTTGTTGCCACGGATGTCGTAGGTCATCGAGATGATCCGCGTGTTGTTGTCAGAATCCGTGGTGACCGTTTCCAGTAGATTGCCGACGCCATCGTAGTGGTAATCAATCGTCAGTTCCTCAGGGCTGCCCACACCATCTGAGGTGTAAGACGTCTCTCGCACCTTATCACCTCTGGCATTCAGCAATGTCTTCATTGTCTGATCGTTAGCGCTTGTGTGCACCGTCTCTGTCCCAAGGTAATTCTTGATCACGGTTGTCTCTCGACCGTTGTAAATTGTCTTCATCTCAGTCTGATCCGGCGCCACCGCAATTGTGGGTCGGCCCAGATCGTCAAAACTCGTCTTCGTCCACAAAGCAGAAGAGCGCTCACCGGAAAAGTAATTCTCCGACATGCAGTCCGCCTGCCCCTCGTGATTAAACCCGATATCTTGGTAAACGAGCGTCCCATCATACGACTCGGCCGAACTGCGAACGACACGTCCCAACGAATCATACCATGAAGTGGAGCTGGGCGCTTCGCTGGACGCGGTCGTTACTTTGTAAACAGCATAAAGATTAATGCCTGTGGTTTCAGGGTGCGCGAAGAGTAGCTGCTCGCTGCGGTCCACGTTAATCCATTCGTAGCTTGTGGTCGCCCAGGTCCCATCCGGACGATCTTCCCGAATCGGGCGGCCCATCGCGTCGTACTGAAAATAGGTTGTCCGACCATTCGGCCCAGTCTGGGAATCCACCCATCCACGAAGCGAGTCGTGCACAACTGTCTCAGAATGCCCGAGTGCATTCGTGGTTTTGCCATAGAACCGCTTCGTCGCATCCAAAACAGAACTGCTTGAGGTCGTAATCGTATCAGGAGCAATATCTACGGGGCTAAGTGTCGTCGAAATGACGCGGCCCTGCGTATCGCGCTGATAGGTCGTCGTTATCTTGAGAGATGGGTCGTTTGGCTCAACAGTTTCAGAGATCAACAAGCCGGTTCCGCTCAGGTCATAGGTGAAGCTGGATTCCCTGATAACAGTCTCATTTTGCGATGTATTGTTCGGTGCTTCCGATGTCACAGTCGAATTAGCAAGCCGACCTAGATACCACTTTATAGTATCGACGGTATAATACTGATTGACCGTCTCTTGTGTATAGTCATCACCAAAGACTATATACAGCCGCAGGAGATTGCCATATTCATCGAAGGCTCCCGTTTCCACACCCTGCTCATCAAGCATGGTATTCTTGGTCAGCGTATGGCCATAATGCCCATTCGTACCAACGATTTCATCGATCAGTGCCTGCTCCGTATAATTATCAAAAACGGTGACTGCGTCATACTCGGCCTTCCACTCTTCCGACGACCAAAAATAGGGGAACAGGGTCTGCGCCTCCGACTGGGCATTTAGATTAAGCCCTTTTGACGCTAAAACGTTCTTTGTGTATGAAAGAATTTGCCCGTTAGGGCCATAAGTCTTCGAGCCATACTTCATCCCGGTAAAAGGATGCGCCTGAGCAAGGATGTCGCACTTAACGAGGCCGGTTTCGAGATCCTCCGAAGTAAAGACACGGAAACCAAGAAAGCCAAAGCCCTGTAGGTGCATGCGGGCACCGGCATAGCGATAGGTCGTCGAGTAGGTGCCGCCCACACCATCTTCAGTCTCAACGGTCTTAACCACCCACATCGGTGCACGGAACTCAACAATCGGGAAGGTCGCATCCGTCTCAACCGAATCGGTATCACCAATATCCTGTTCTTTTTCATAGACCGAATCGTCGGTAATGGGTGCGTAGCTTATCGTTGTGACGACTCCCATGCCATCGGTAACGGTTTCCAATAGGTCGGGGCGCGTGTAGTTATTAATCTTAGCGCCTACATAATCGTTTTTAAAAATGGAGACCTGATCCAAAATACCGTCGCCATCTAGATCGACGAGGTGCCCGTCGAGCGGATCGACAGGATCTATTACGCTTACATAATCGGCATAAGGATACGCAACCGCGAGCGTGTTATCTTCCGACCAGCCATCGTGCGAAAGAATATAAGCCTTGCTCGATAAATTACCGGATGCGTCATCAACCGAAAAAGATACATCCACAAGCCCATCACCGTTCAAATCCACCATCCGACTTCTGCCATCTGCAAAGTTTGCGGGAGCATCAAAAAACGGCTCGCTGGTCCAACCATCACCTGTGTTCAGGTATGTTCCATCATGTTTGCTCCAATCGATCAATCCGTCGCCATTTAGGTCGATAAAAGAGATTTGGGTATTACCTCCAGCAGAAGTAGGTGGCGTACTACCTCCAGAAGCAGGTGATAACGCAATTTGCGTATCAATCCGATATCCGATGTGCTCCTCCCAAGCAGTTCCTGTATTTAAATAGGCGCGCCGGTCACCGGTATCGTCGGAACGGACGATATCACTTAAGCCATCACCGTTCAGGTCAACGAGACGAAAGCCGACATCATCTGAACTGCCATCCACTATAGACAGCGGCGGAGCAAAATTAAACCCGAGGGTCGAGCCCTCGGCCCATCCAGACCCCGTATTGATGTATGCGACAGCTGTCCCACTCCCGAAGGCTTTCAGAAAATCAACTCGACCGTCACCATCCAAATCGACGAAACGTAAACCAGCGTCTTCGAAGTCATCATCGACGATCGCTTTGGGCAGAGCATAGCCGGAATCCTCTACCCAGTACGAAGTCGCCGACGAATCAGGATCGAATTGGTTGAGATAAGCCTTCGATTCTAAATTTCCAGTCCCGTCATCAATATACGAACGTACAAAATCCGGAAGGCCGTCCCCGTTCACATCAATTAAACGAACACCATAATCCTTGTCGTCCTTGGTGCCTCGCGCGATGCGCTCAGGCGGGTTGAATTTAGCATTGTAGACGAAGCCCTGCCCTGACCCCTCATTGATAAATGCTGCTCTCTCACCTCCGTAGAGATCATTTCCGTAGAGGATATCCTGTAAACCATCTCCATCCAAATCAACCCATCTCAAGCCCAAATCATCGTGTTCATCACGACTGGACAATCCGGGCGTCGAATTCGGACCATAGTCCGGATTACCGAGATCATCGTCGATCAGAGGACTAACCGTGGGAATGAACTCCGAACCTGCATCAGTCCAAACGGTAGTCGGGATATAGTCTCGGTATGAAAAACTCGTGGGAGGTAGACTCTTAATCGATCCCTCGTAGAAGTAGCTTTTTTTAACAGAGACAATGCGGCTCTTCTTCGAAATTGGAGACAAATCATAATCCAGATCGTATTCCCATAGCTTTGTGCCCGAAATGCTAATGCTAAACGAATCAAGGCGCCTAAGGACTAAGAGCTGAGCTCCGGCAAGAAATGATGAGTAGCGCTGATTGACGACTTCGTAATTGAATTGAACCTCAATAGGAGCAGACACATCCCCGTATTCGATTTTATCGAGTAGCAGCTCGTTTGTCTCTGAGTCATAAATATAAGAATAATCAATACTATTGCCTGTGGTATCTTCGACCTTACTCAGCATCCACGATGTTCGCGCATCGTCCGCCCGATTGTTGAAGATGAGGCCAGAGTTTCCACCTAAGCCGTAGTATTTCGTAAGACCACTCTTTGTTTGGGCGATGAAATGAGTCGGACCGTTTGAGGAACCTTTTGCAGTGACTTGAGTAAAGTCATCGATCAGAGGTCGGTAAATCGCACCGTCCGAATAATGCGCGCTGCCGCCAACATGCATCAGGCGAGAACCTTCCATCAAAAAATTGTCCCCGGAATCAAAATCGACCCCATCAACAACTCCATCAAGCGCATAGATTGAACCACCGCGAGTAATTGCGCCATGGCCACCGAGGGACCAACCCAAACCCAAAACACCGTAGCCATTCCCACTTGAATAATCCAAACTAAGTTCCGGAGTTAAGCCGGCAACACCCTCAGGCAGCTCAAATGGCAGTGTATATGTCGCCTGCCCAGTATTGTTTACCGAAACATCTCCGGGCAGTTTTCCCACAAGCACCGACTGGCCTGTCAAGTTAGCCCAGGGTAAGCAAAAGGCAGCAAACACGATCACACAAAAAGGCCGGCTCAAAATCGAAGATATATAATCATTAAGCATGGAAATTCTCTTTTTGAAAGTCAGACAAATTACTCGATTTCTCGTCTCAGCCGCTCACTCACAGCGTTGTTTAGATCAGATGCCGGATCAGCAAACCGTTCCGCCCTGAGGCCCTCAGTAGAGACATATAAGCGTTTCAGCTCTGGACTCAGGGCAACAGAGCCCACATCCAAAGCAGGACGGCTGACCATAATTTCGCCTAAGACAGGAGCATGGGACTCCTCCGTAAGTTCAACGACATGCTGAGCTGATGGACTCTCAGGAGCCACTAGAGCACTGTCCTCAATCTGAGCATGGATATCCGCATCCAATAGCAACTGTTCAATGAATGTATGCTCCGGACTTTTCTTTGGAACATCCGAAAAGTCCAAGACCAGAGGTTCTGGCTTCACAGACTCTTTGACCCATACAAGAATCCCCCCAAAAGAAAACAAAAGGCTAAAAAGCAGAATCCATCCTGTATATCTATTATTCATAATCGATCACCAGCTAAGGCTTAATTGTTGTTTCCGTTAATTTTTCTTCTACCTCCATTGCTCCTCGTCCAATCAAGGTAATAACGACCGTATTGGCTGCTCCAGGAACACTTTGCGTAGGATCGGAAGCCACCGTAAGACTTGTTCCAGCAATTGCTTCGGTTCCGTTCGCTAATGTATCCGAATCGCCGTCCGAGTATGCTCCGCTCAAATCAGAGCCGTCCAAAGGATCATAACTGTTTGATGCTTCCCAGGAGTCACCAAAACCGTCACCGTCGGTATCCCACTTATCAGGTTCGAGCCCTGCGTTATATTCAGCCAAAGTATTTAGGCCATCTCCATCCGAATCACTTGTATTCGTTTCATCTAGATCTCGAAACTTCGTCCACTCCCATCGATCAGGAATGCCATCCAGATCAACATCCTGATTTGCAACCATCTGGTAATCGGAAAAAATAGTAGAGGCCGAAAGCTCGTAGTTAAAGGTCTCGAGTTCATCAAGAATGCCATACACGAAGGACTGAGCGTCTATTCCAGAACCAAAACTAAATCCAGCATCCCTATATTCAATACTCGGGTAAATACTCTCGGTCATCGTCGTCAGAGAATTTAAGAGTATTCCATCAAGGTAGATGGAGATTTTGGTCTCACTAAATGACAAAGTAAGGTGATACCATTCATCGACCTGAAATCCACCTGGTACAGTGGCGGTTAAGGTCTGCCTTTGGCTAAGTCCGCTATCAAAAAGCGTCTCGATCTGATAAGTTGACGGATCCCACAACAAGGAGAAGCCGCCATCGACCAGTCCCATCTCTAAAAACTTTATCTTCGCAGACGGCATTCCAAAACCTGCCTCGCTCCACAGCGGCTGAAACCAGAATCTTATCGTGCCACGCCGAAGCGAGATGTTCGCAGCTCCTCCACCCTCAACATCCTCGTAGACAAGCGCTCCTCCAGTGCCATCCAACTGAACGCCCAAGCCCTCTTGTATCCAAGTGTCGACGGCATGCGGGAGGGTCGATGAATCGAAAGACCAATAGTTCAAACTTGAAGAAGTAAACGAACTTGAGTCGGTAGCGGTCGTCGACTCCACAATTTCCTCTCCATCACTCCGACCATCGTAATCAACATCCGGATCGTTTGAATCAGTCGAATTCGTGAATTCTGTAATGTTGTCTGCCCCATCCCAGTCGAAATCCCAGTATCTGGAATCCGCATAAACTGGGTCAGGTGGAGAAGGCTCACTCGGGAGAACATCCGAAAGCAAAAGAATAAAATCATCGGAACTATCAGAATTTTGCGCTGCAGTCGTAATCACCGTATACTCCCACAAGTCGCTAAGACCATCCGCGTCCGAGTCGGCAGTCGGACTGATGTAGCTACTCGAATCCAGAGGATCCAGACCAGCTAGCAGCTCATCATCATCATCCAGCCCGTCGTTGTCGGTATCGGAAAGAAAAGGACTCGTTCCAAGTAGATACTCCTCACCATCCGTAAGCGAATCCGAGTCTGAATTTACTTCGCCCGAATCGGTAGTAGAAAGACTGAAACTCGGCCCATACTCCCAAACATCTGAAAACCCGTCAGCATCATCATCAAACAGAGCATGAGAGGAAAAATATGCATCGCTGTAGCTAACCGTATTCGAGCTTTGGTTACAACCCGATCCAGTGATGTAGGTTACATTATACAGATACAAGATTGCACCGCCACCAAAGTAGTCTCCATAGATGCACTTCGTGATATTCGACGCATAAGGGTAGCCATTAGTAGTAATGATCGGAAAATCCACGAAGTCTGTCTTCCAATCAGTTGGAGAGATATTTATCTCAATATTATCGGTTGTACTTGGGGCAGCACCTAATGAGGCACCTCCGTCGACTAAAATCGAATGCCTTACGGCCGATTCCACATCATTTACGTAAGACGTTCCATAATATAAATTAATCCAGTCCACAACACGATCAATGTGTTCCTGTTCAGTCATGGTTCCGACAGAGTAATCAAAATCATACTCTGGATTGTAGAGTATCTGAGAGGAAAGACTCAGAATCGAAAGAAAATATAAATGAATATATATTATTCTC
>JBCCBL010000064.1:0-11151 GCA_039034055.1 Verrucomicrobiota bacterium
CAGCTCTCATAGCGATAGATCACATTTTCAGGGTCATCGACTGCGATTTGCCCATCGAACTGCATGAGTCTTCTATTTTTCAGAAAACGTGATATATCAACTCGATAATACACGCAGTGTGCATCTGGGAAAATTTGCCCATCGTAGGTGAACTTTCCTTCCAGAGCGCGGGGGCGACCTTGAATCTTGCGCGTAAAGGTTCTCCAGATCCCGGCTAGTTGAAACAGGCCGTCCGTTCCTAAGGATCCCGGCATGACGGGGTCTCGCACAAAGTGGCACCAAAACCATGGATCATTGGGATCTACTTTCCACTGTCCTTCGGCATAGCCCTTGCCATATTTGCCAGTGCCCTTGGCATAAAAGCTCTTCGCTGTCTGAACAGCGGCCATAAACGGCAGCGGGAGTGCGAAGAGATCTTCTTTATTTCCCTCTGGTAAGTCTTTGAGCGCCTCTTCTTGCACTGGATGACGTTTCTCCTGCAGCAAAAGAATATCTTCCTTGTCGAGTTCGATGCAGTCGCCGGTGTATATGCCCTTCATCTATCGAATGCCTCCATTCATAGAGAGGTCTACGCCATTGAGGTAAGCGGCATCTGGACTGAACAGAAAGGCAACGAAGTTTGCGAGTTCTTGAGGGTCTCCGAATCGCCCACTCGGAATGCGTTTGCGATAAATCTCGATGATCGTCTCTGGAATTTTATCGATCATCTCGGTCTGGAAAAACCCCGGGTTGATCGTGAGTGCGCGAATCGCGGATCCGGGAGCAAGCTCAGTCGCTTCTTGAGACCAACTTTTGGATAATCCAGAGAGTGCAGCCTTGGTTGCGGCATAGACTGATTGATAGGCATTGCCGATCTCGCCTGCGATCGACCCGATGTTGATGATGACACCTTGCTGTTGTTTGAGAAAAATGCGGAACGCTGTTTTACCGATTAAAATTGGTGCCCGTAGGTTTACATTGAGCATGAGGTCAATGTCACTGATTGGTTGATACAAAAGCGGTTTGTCGAGCGCGATTCCTGCATTGTTCACTACGCCCCAAAGCCCATGGCTCGCTGACTTTTTGAGTGATTTACAGAACGCCTCTTGCTCCTCGGTTGATGAAAAGTCTGCGGGCAAAACCTGGACGTTATTATACTCTTTCCCCTGAATGGCCTCCAGCGTGTCGGTTAGGGATGCCTCGCTGCTCGCATGAAGGATTAAATTATAATCAGGGGCCAAGCGTTCTGCGATAGCACGGCCCAGGCCGCGACTGGCTCCGGTTACTAAAATGGTCTTTGGCACCTCTGGCATTCTATTTTCTAAGCGGGATGATTCGGCAATGCAAATGCGGGGACTTTGGGTCAAAGCAAATCATAAGCCGCGATGGGTATTGTAGCGGGATAAAAAAGCGGACACCCAAGGTGAAGGGAGTATCTTCGCGAGGCGCACAAAGAGAACATTGTGAGCACCAACGGTGTGGGTCGCTTTGCCTACTAGGGTCGCGCGGAATAATTCTCGGGCGACAGTATGAACCGGTATTGAGCCGGTTTTCCGTTTCATATCAACATTCAGACGGTTGTGAAAGTCTGTATCCGTAGAGCCGGGTAGAGCTGAGGTCACCGAGATTCCAGTCCCCCTCAGCTCCTCGCAAAGGGCTACGCTGAGGGAGTGGACGAAGGCTTTGGACGCTCCGTAAACGGCCTGTCTCGGAACGGGAGCGACTCCATAGACGGAACCGATGTTTAGAATTTTCCCGGTGCCTTGCTGCTTCATTTTGGGTAATACGGCTCGCGTAATGAGGGTCAGTGCACGGATATTTACCTGAATCATTGTATCCAAATCTGCGGGATTTGCTCTGTCCAGTCCTCCCGCATTGCCCAAACCTGCGTTGTTTACCAAAATGTCTATTATTGTGGGTTCAGCTTCGAGACGCCTGAGCCAAGTATTCATCTGATGTGAATCCGAAAAATCAATACATTCGCTGATCGCTACGATTCCATATCGCACTTCACACTGAGTTTTGACTTTGTCTAGCCGCATGGAATTTCTTCCGATCAAAATCAAATCGTATCCTGCCCCCGCAAATTCCTCGGCCATCGCTGCTCCGATTCCGGATGATGCCCCGGTTATGAGCACGCGGCCTTTACTCGGACGTTTGAGGGCTTTTATGGCAGACCCTACCCGGGTATTGAGTTCAGCGTAGTAGGCCTTGCGTTCAGAGCCTTCAGATTCGGGGAGAGGAGCTGGGATGATGGGTTTGCCAAAATGAGCCTCTACGGGAAAGCGATGAATCCGGAACTGACCCTTAGGCATCGCTCGATGGCTTCCAAAAATTCGAGCGGGTACCACAGGCACGCGACATTTGGCGGCAAGCATCGCCATGGCTCCACGGAGTGATGCAATCTCTGGATACATCTGTCGGGTGCCTTCAGGGAAAATGAGAATGATTTTACCTGCGTTCGTTTCCTCAGAGCACTGATTCAGCAGTTTTGGTTGGATCCGTTTGCGTCCCATGGGAAGACCGTTGAACATCCATTCGACCAGGGTGCGTGACAGCCTGTTTTTGAAAAAGTAATCTTCAGCGGCTAAGACTCGTAATTCGTTTTTTCGATCAGCGAGCGCTTGAAAGTGAATCGCCGTATCCATGTGGCTGCAGTGATTGGAGGCAATGATAAAAGGGCCCCTTTCCGGTAAATTTTCAAGGCCATGAAACTGTAGTTTTTGTAATATGTGCATGCCCAGACCACAAAATTGATGCACCCCAAAGAAAACGGATTTGCGCAGAAGTCTCATATCTCAATCACATCCAGTGCCTTGAGTAGCTAGCTCAATGCCCATAGTGGCTATACTCGGTGTCTTATGCCCAAGCGATGCGTATCGGAATGTCGACTTGTTGTTTTTGGGGGGTTCTGTCGATCGAGACATTTGCTGAGCATTCAATGTCTAGAATTTCGTGGAGACCAAGAAAGAAATTTTTGTAACGTGGCTGATACCGTCTAATCGAAGCGCAATGGCCACTCGAGATTTCCATTTTCTTTATAAGAGGCTCTCGCTAAGGGTGGTTTGAATATTGCTGATGAGCGTCTTGAATATTGACCTTTTCAAGTGCGATTAAATGGCTAGCAAAAGGAGGAGCAGTGTCACATAAAATACAAACTAACCTCAATCAACTGAGTTCCATGGACCGTAACGAAATATTGCAGGAAATTAAAGAAATACTGAAAACAGTGAACACTGTAAACCAAGACAAAGTAGATGGCCTCACCGAAGACACCGACTTTATCACGGACTTGGGAGCCCCCTCCGCCGAGATCGTGAATATCATCGCTAAGGCCGAGGATCGCTTTGACGTGGAATTCGATGATGATGATGTGGATAGTTTGGACTCCAAAGTGTCTGCGACGGTCGATTTGATCATTAAAACCCAAGAAGATCAGGGCTAGTTGTGGTCGGAGCTACCTCAGGTTTACCTAGTTAGATATGGTTTGGATGCTGCTTTGAAAGAACGTGTCTGACTTAACTTCAGAGGTTGCGAAGAGTGGGACCCGTCGTCGGGAGAGCCGATCGACCCGTGCGGCAATGGGTTCTTTGCCTCCGCAGCGGGAGGTCATTTCCAAAATTCCCAAAGACTGCTTCAACATCAGCCTTTTGAGATCTTCGACTTATTTATTCATTTCGGTCGGGCTTACACTTGGTCTGGGGGTGTTGAGCTATTGGTTCATACCGATGACAGTATCTTGGCTGCCGGTCTGGATCGCGTATGCAATCGTTACGGGCACAGTTGCGACGGGCTGCTGGGTGATTGCTCATGAGTGCGGGCATGGTGCTTTCGCTCGTCAGAAATGGATACAGGACACCGTCGGATTCGTCCTGCATTCCGCTTTGCTAGTGCCTTATTTCTCCTGGCAACGCAGTCATGCAGTACATCACTCCAAGACGAACCATCTCGATGAAGGTGAAACGTTTGTGCCTCTGCGCCAGACCACGAAGGTCGGTAAAGCGATGAGCAACTTTGAAAAATTCCTGGGTGACGATGCTTTTGCGATTTTCAGTATGCTTAGCAAATTTTTGGTTGGCTGGCCGCTCTATTTGTTGACGGGACTCAGCGGCGGACCCAAGCGTGGCAAAACGAACCATTTTTGGCCCTTGAAACCGTTTTCAACTTCCTTGTTTCCGCGCCGCATGCATACAAAAATGTGGGTTTCAGATCTGGGAGTGGTTGGCGTGCTCTGCGGGCTTGTCTATTGGGCTTACGCTGCGGGCTCGGTCATACCCGTGCTTGCCTTGTATGTGGGACCTTACTTGGTCGTGAATTTTTGGTTGATACTATATACATGGTTGCAACACACCGATGTCGACATCCCGCATTTTGACGAAAATGAGTGGTCTTGGACCTTAGGAGCCTTTTCGACGGTAGATCGACCCTATGGGTTACTTCTTAATTTATTGCACCATGACATTGGGAGCACCCACGTTGCCCACCACATCAACTCGCGGATACCTCACTATCATGCGCGGAGAGCAACGGATGCTCTGAAAGCAGCTTATCCAAGTCTATACAAATATGATCCTACACCCATTCCCAAGGCCTTGTGGCGAATAGCGAAGGGTTGTAACGTTGTGTATAAAGCGAGCACGGGCTGGAAGTATCAGCCAACGGATGAAGATATGAAAATGTGATTAAGGAGCTTCCTAGCCCGATTTTTCGAAAAATAAGCTCAGCCACTCTTTGGGGGACTCAAAAAAATATTCCGGCTTGGATTGTTTCAGTAGGTCTGGGTGATTGAAGCCCCAGGAAACGGCCCCTGATAGACATCCGGCTTTCTTGGCGGCCTCGATATCAGCTACCTGGTCTCCGATATAGATGACGGGGTCCCCGACCGGAAATGAGCGCATCAATTTCTTAATGTGCTTTGCTTTGCCAAACATATTGGTATCCGTGACGAGTTCACGTATCGGCAGCTCGTAGCGATCCATGATAGAGTTCACATAGCGGGCCCCGCTGCTAGTCACAATGTGGATGTCGAAGCTTTCTTTAAGTAATTCCTTCAGAACGGATACTACCTCCGGAAACAACTCAAGTTCGCTGCCAATATTGCGTGAAATGAAGCTAGCATGCCATGAGATGATCGGCATTTTCCAGAGAGAGACCCCGCTTTGGTCCATAATTTGTCTGGCTGTAAGACGTTTTAACTCATCGCGACTCGCGATAGTTTTGTAGCGATAGATGGGGGCCAAGCGATTCAATAAATTGAATGCGTGCTCTTCAGAATCACACAAAACCCCATCAAAATCGAATACAAATCGTAAGGTCATCCCGGGGCTCTTTCTCCATTCTGAACATTCGCGGAGCCCACTTCTTTCGTCAATGAGGGGATATGGCAGCGGCGCAAGTATTCATCCCACTCAATAGAACGGGGGTCGAAATTGAAAATGGCCTGTTCATCTTCGGGAAGAGACTTTGTGAGATCGATGGCGGTATGGGCGCAGAAGGTACGTAGGCCGCTGCAGAATTCCCAGAATAACTCAAAGATCTCTTTCTCACGTTCCAAATTGCGTTTCCCAATGGCAGCGATCCGGGTGAGTTCTCTGGGTTTCACTGAATCTGGCGGAAATTTGAGGATCCACTCCGTCCCGTTCCAAATACCAGCACGGAATTTCATCGCTAACTGAAAGAGCCAATGCGATGCAAATGCGAAGGGTTTTACGGGAATCGGGCTTCCGTTGGACTTGCGAACCGGATTCTCAGAAAAATATTGATATGCGGATCGCGCTAATTGCTTAAATTGCATTGGATTTGCATCTGAGGAACTGACTTGCACTAAGAGTTCGGGCTCGTGCTCCAAGCCCGCTGCCGATGCCAGCACAGCGTGCACGACATCATCGATCGGAATAACGTCCAAGCTGTGGATACGATTCGCGGGAAATCGGCTAAAATCCCCATTCCCATAGGCTAAAATCATATGGTCTATATTCCGAGCTCCCTCAATCCAGCCTGGGTAGGGGTATTCTCTGGCGGCCCAAATTACCGAGGGTCGGACGATCGCAAGCCGACAGTCCTTGCGGTGTTTCCTAAGGTTAAATTCTGAAAGGAATTTAGTATATGTGTAAATATTCGGCCAACCGCGCTGATCGACTATCTGACGCCCCGCATCGCTCAGACGCTCGTTTAATCGGCGCCGCGACTTGCGATTGGCAGTTTCTGTCTTTTCCAGTTCGCTTACCCTGGACTGTAGAAACGAAATTTCTTGGTCAAGTGATCGCTCACGGGGGTAGGCAGATCCCGCGATTGCCTCATCGAATGGTTCTAGGCGGTCGCTGATAGCGCCCTTCCGATGACTATTTACAAATGCCGTTGAAATGTGGACACACTTCGCTCCGGCTTCTTGGGCCAGTTCAAGGGCCCTCAGGGCTCCGCGAATATTGACATCGAGTGCTTGGTCCAAGGGTGCATGGAATTTCACCAGACCTGCTGAATTAATCACAATATCGACGGTATCCACGAGTCGTGAATAAGTCTCGGTGGCAAGACCAAGCCGTTCCTTGCCGACATCGCCCTCGACCGGGATGACGCGATCAATAAAAGCCGGGTCTGAGCCAGCACCATAGGGAGCGAAAAGAGGATCCTCCTCGAAGGATTGCCTCCAGCGCTCACTGACCGACTGTCTGAGCGATGCTCGAATCAGGACATACACCTGTGCCACTTCGACAGCCAATAGTCGCTCTACGATCGCTTTGCCGAGGAACCCGGTTGCACCCGATAGCAACACGCGCTTGCCGCGAAAGCACTGGTAGATAGAGATGTTTTGAGACATGAAATGGATTCAAAGGGGAGGTCCGCTCCTCTTTGTTGGCCCGGATAGCATGCTAGTCTACAAAATTCGAGATGAACGGGTTGTCTTACGATTAAAAGAGTGGGATGGCCTTGCCTTTGCTTGTGTTTGAGACCTGTTTCATCCAGCCTAGAAGCATGCCTGAAAATAAGATCAGAATCCCCAAGGAGCTTTATCGCCCTAGCTTGATCGTTTCGCTTTGGCAGGTGATCTCGACGGCGGCTCTCTGGTTTGGATTGTGGATCTGGGTGGATCAAACAGATAGCCTCTGGGTCAACATTCTCTGCTTTTTCCTGTCGGGCATGCTCATTATGAGGCTGTTTGTGCTTCAGCACGATTGCGGACACCAGAACCTATTTCTCAAAAGTCGCACCAATGATATTTTTGGTCATTTGTTGGCCTGGATAACCACTGTCCCTTACGAACTCTGGCGTTCCGAGCATCGCTGGCATCATTTACACCAAGGGAATCTTTCTAAGCGCGGGGTCGATTCGGTAAACAGTCCGCCCACAGTCACTGAGGCGAAAGAAGACCCACATATGGTGGACTTGGCCTATGCCAAAGTTTCAACCATCGGTGTGATGATCTATGGTATTTATAGCATCGGTTTTAGGCGTCGTTCTTATAAAGGCTTTTTTCTGTTCAGAGAAAAGTTTAAGTGGGAAGTACCTAAGCGCGAACAGCTAATAAGGAGTATTTGGGTGACGCACATTGGAGCCTTCATTCTTCAGGCGCTCCTCTGCTATTGGCTGGGGTGGGCAACCTATTTTTTTGTGGTATTTCCCTCCTATTTCTTAACCGGTGGCCTTGGCAGCTTGCTTTTTTGGATACAACACAATTTCGAGCATAGTTATTTTGCGTGGAATGACGAATGGGAGTTTCAAGATGCTGCGCTGCATGGCTCGAGTTACATCAAGCTTTTTCAACCCTTCGCGTGGTTTACTGCAAATATTGGCCTGCACCACGTCCATCACCTAAACATGAAAATTCCGAACTATCGTTTGGAGGCGGTCCGGCGGAGTATCCCGGAAGTGGCTGCAATCGAACCGCTAAGTTGGTCGGATTTTAGAAATTCTTTTGTCTGCTTGTTCTGGGATGAAGAGAAGAAACGCAAGGTGTCGCTAAAGCCAGATACCGAGTAATGCCCCTTGCCATCGATTGTGAAAGCTTCGCTATCGGTGTATTGAAAATGGAAGCTTGAAGTTCCAGCTCAAGAATGGGTGTGCTGGCGAGCCTCTGGTGCGATACTCGGTCAGGGCCCAAGCTACTTTGTTTGCGGCGATAACTCGATCACAACTGCCTCAGTCCGTGTCCCAATTCGCGCGGGAAACCCATAGGTGCCCGTTCCCGCGTGAAGAAACATTTGTGCCTGCCCGTTTCGGTGCCAACCTGGGTTGAAAAATCCGAAAGGAGTTAGCAAATTCCAGTTTATGCCGAGAGCTTCCAAGCCAATTTGGCCCCCATGGAGGTGTCCAGACAACATCAGGCAATCGCGATCTTCGGGTAAAAATCTAAAACCTCGAGGATCGTGGCAAAGGAGCAATTCAGGCAAGTTTTCGGAAGGCTGACCGGCTTTGAAGGCATCCCTATACTGAGCCTCCGATTTTTTCCCAGAGAAATAATCCACACCGCTGATCCAGAGGCTGTTTCCTCCCGCCTGCAGAGTCTGGCCCCGATTCCTTAGAACTGCGGAGCCAGCTATCTCAAGGTCCTTCGTAAGTGGCCCTGCCGAAGCTAAATCATGGTTGCCCAGGCAGCTTACAACCTTGAGACCTTTGTGTGTGAGCCTCGAGACAAACTCAAGGACGGGTTGGTAGCGCCTGAGCGTTGTCTGAGTGAGAAAATCTCCAGTGATGACGACTAGGTCCGGAGATCGTTTTTCAATATCTAGAGCTAATCGCTCAAGTTGTTTTTGGGTAAAATACGGGCCAATGTGTAAATCTGATAGGTGCACTACCTTAAGGGCATCCGAAAGGCCACGCAGCTCTGCGCGGTGGGTAACCCAGCGCCAGGGGAGCAAAAGGCCCACGAGACCGAGAGTTCCGATAAGAAGAGGCATCGCTGCGATCGTGGCTTGCCCATTGGCACCGAAACCGAATATGACAGCGATTGGCCAGAAAATCACCTGAAGCAGCAGTGCATTTTGAAAGATGTGCATCGGGAGAACGTAGACGATTTCCAAGTGGTGTCCTCGCCAGGGGGTCCCATAGGTCAGTACCCGATGGCCGAGCAGAATCATCAGTCCAATCCACGACAGTGTATGAAGGATTGCGCTCTTTTCTGGAAAGGACTCTCCGAGTGTATCGAGCATCCACCACCAGACTAGGATTTGTGGCGAGTAGAAAAGGACAAGGGCACCAAATCCGCGGAGTCCCTTCTTAGGAATGAGTAGAAGCCCATCAAAGCAGACCATTAGGTCAGCCAATGCCATAGTGAAGTGGGGTCTACTTTTGCGTAGCTAAATGCTGGTGCGGCGCTGCAATTTCGTTGCGCAACATCGCGATTGGATCGCGGTTCATGAAGGCGGCACTCGCCTCGGCTGGCATCACTGCATGGATTGCGCGGCTGTATTCAGGTAAGCGATACCAGGGAACGTCCGGGCGCAAGTGGTGCTCAAAATGATACGTCAGGTTAAAAGGAAAGACTACCGAAACGAAGGGAAAGACAGTGCTACGTGAGCGAAATAGGTAATGGTCTTCTTCAGCCATCGCACCGCCATGTTCGAGGCCCCCTTTGAGTTCGTTAAGTGCTGTCAACCAGCCGAATCCTAACATCCAGGCGATGAGACCAGACCATCCGATCCATTGCCAACCTAAGGCCATGATAGTGCCCCAAATGATGCCGAATCCGATCAGGGCCGGCTTGGAAGAAGAGCCTCTGTCGCGGTTCACCTTTGAGAAGACCCGAGTCCCCATGCTCCATCCCGGGATCAAAACCGCGGGTAAAATCCGTTTCACTAGCTCGGAACCGGTCGTGCAATTGTGTGACTGTGGGTCATCGTCTTCCATCGGCCGGGCGTGGTGGACGAGATGCCCCTTCTCCCAGTGGTGAGGATAGTTGATTCCGGCCAGTGCGCCGATTGTCGATCCAAACAGCCAGTTCAGCTTCTTGGTGCGCTTGCGATCTTTGCTTACCAGATACATACTATGAGAGCCCTCATGTAGGACCAGAAACAGGAGTCCCATAAAGGCCATGCCGAGAAACGGACTCGCCACAAGGATATGCAGCCAAGGATCGAGCCAGACGCCGAGGCACAGCAACGAACCAATTGTGCAGAGAAGCAGCGTGAGGGAAATCAGGTTGCGTGCGTTGTGTATGAACAAGCGTGAACGGTCTATCTTGAAATCAGTTCCAAGAGAGATGGCCTGTTTTAGCCAGGCAGGATTTTTTTCCAAGCGGCTCACATTAAAGTAGAGGTGTAGGTGCTAAATCTCCCATCCAAGCGCGGACCGCAGGGTCAACCCAATTGATTGTGATGACTCCGACCATTCCCCAAATGAAAAAGTGAAATAAATCTGTATGCCCTGCCAAGTTGAAATCGCGTTCACGATAGTCCCATAACCTTTTTCCTAAAAATCGAAGGATCGCAACCCCTGCGATCCACTCGTAAAAGCAGAAAACGAACCCAAATATGAGAAATTGTACGATCGGGTTTATCTCGCGTAAGATTGGTGGTGACCACAGAATGAGCAGCGACCCAATTCCATACATGGGCAAGAAGGGAAAGTTGCGGGAAGGAGCCCAGCGCTTGCGCCGCACGCAGCGCATGAAGGTATCAAGGCACCATCCAATGATACTGAAAATGATGAAGTAGAGCGACAGATTGAGTAGATCCATCACAGGTCAGGTGAGTGATTTCATTGGGTTTCGAAGAGGTTTTTGACAACCAGAGATTCTTATCTCGTTGATTTGAAATCAAATAAAAAGAAGTGCGAAAAAAGGCTTCAATTTCATTGGGTGTAATCAAAAAATTACCAGGAACTTCAATAAAGCAAACCTGGAGCCAACGCCTTCGAGCATTGATAACATCTTCAAAGCGGATGTGCGAATTCGCCTACCCGGTAGTGCTGTGATGTCCCAATAATCTATTGTTCAATAATTCCTGAGGACGAAGGGCTTGCTCCATTTTTAAGACAGAATGGCGGAAACTCTCTCCAAGCATTTTCTGTCGACCTTACCTTTTTCGGCGACACTCACTCGACTTTTTAGACGCCTTCTAGTTCTACTCGTTAAAATGAATTAGAAGACCAAGACCCGTTGCTCCAAACGCTAAAAATGAACCACGAATACGCACGAATCGTTTATTTCTTCGTGTGGATTCGTGGTTAAAAGAAGCC
>JBCCBL010000065.1:0-11120 GCA_039034055.1 Verrucomicrobiota bacterium
GGAGTCGTCATTGCCGCACTCGCTCAAGCCTTCCTTCCAACGAATCTCTGGGGTGCGCTAGAATTCCCTCTCTGGGCAGGCTATCTATTTGTCATCGCGATATCTCTGCCAGTCTATGTCTGCTCGACGGGTGCGATCCCGATTGCGTGGACCTTATCAATCGCTGGATTATCTCCCGGCGCGGTTCTGATCTTTCTCGTCGCGGGTCCCGCCACGAATGCAGGAACCTTTTCGATGCTCGTAAAATGTGTCGGCATCCGGGCTGCTCTAGCGGCAATCCTAACCTTATCTGGATTTATCTTACTCATGGGTAGTTCCATTGACTTCTTCGGAATTGATTTGTTGACGGCCGCACACTCAGCTAGCGACGAACACTTTCACGAACATTCGCTCTTCGAAGTGATTTTATCCGTATCGACCGCAAGTTTGTTTCTAGCGTCAATCCTAAGCGGGTTGGCTAGTCGGATCAAACCGAAGGCTAGCTGCTGCGATTCGAAAAAGCCCGCCGCGACTAAGTCTTGCTGCCAATCCTAATGAGTACACAAAGACCGGAAGCGATTCGTATCATCGGGGGAGGGGTCGCTGGATTGGCGCTGGGGGTCGGGTTGCAGAAACGTGGGATTCCGACTGCGGTTTTTGATAAAGGAGCCTATCCGAGGCATCGCGTTTGCGGAGAGTTTGTGTGTGGGGTGCGGCCTGAGACTCTGCGCATTTTAGGGCTAGATACTTTGCTTGAAAAAGCATTGAGGCATAAAACGACTATTTGGACCATGGGGGGTGAAGAGGTCCTTCGCGCAGATCTGCCATTCTCAGCATTGGGGATTTCTCGCTATTGCATGGACCAGGCGATGGCAGAGGCGTTTGTCCAGTTGGGGGGTGCGCTTCAGTGTCAAACCGCCTTTGAGTCGGACCAGCCTGAGGCCTTGACCGGAACCATCTGGGCAACCGGTCGTAAACGGCAGCGAGGACCGTGGCTGGGTCTAAAATTACATTGCCGAGATTTCGCGCTGCGGGGTGATCTTGAAGTCCACCTAGGTAGACAAGCTTACGTCGGGGCATCCGCTGTCGAAAGTGGGAGAGTCAACGTATGTGGCCTCTTCCGAAAAATTCCTGGAATGCGGGGGCGAGGCTTGGATCTCTTCTATCGATATCTGGAAGCTGCCGATCTATCGGACTTGCGAGACAAGATTGCTCGCTCGAAGCCGGACCTCGAATCCTATTGTGGAGTCTCTCATTTTTCATTTAGCCGTGGATTCCCCTACAAGCAGCTAGAAAACCAAGCACCCGCATCCTTCAATCTTGGTGATCAATGGGGCGTGATACCCCCATTTACGGGCAATGGAATGTCGATTGCCCTGGAGACCGCCGCCCTGGCGGTGGATCCTCTTGTTAGGTATTGGAATCAAGATTATGGCTGGGATCGCTGCGTAGCTGAGTTTCAAAGAAACACCCGCCGTCATCTCAAAACACGTTTTCGGGTAGCCAATGCAATACAGCCGATGTTGCTCAATCCGAGGACGCAGAAGTGGGTCGCTAGGTTTGCCCGAAGTGGTTGGCTGCCATTTAGCTCGTTGTTCGCTCTGACTCATGGGAACTGAACCTGAGTGTTGCGGCCACAGTGCTGAAGACGGACGGCATTAGGCGGAAAATGTTTTAACAAAGAAAATTCAAATCAAAATGAGGCATCTGGCTCGCGCCGAAAAATGAAATCGCTATTGACATGCCAAAAAATATGCCGATTTAACAGATCAATGAATCCCGATGTGAAGATATGTAAATTGCTCTGGCTAGGTGTCATGGCGATGTTTTTCCAATCAGGATTCGCGGAATTAGCTACCTTTGAAAAAAATCCCGATGGCTTCCAACTCACCGATAGCATCGGAAACACTTTGAGATTCGATGACTATCCCAGCCGGGTGGTCACCTTGGATTCTGGCATTGTAGAGATTTTTTTCGCGCTCGAGGCCGAAGACTCATTGGTCGGAAGGACGCGGTTTGCGGAGTATCCGGAAGGAGTCGCGAAGATCGCGGACATTGGCGGGATTATTGATCCAAATTTCGAAAAGCTTACCGAGATTGCTGCCGATCTTGTGCTTATCGGCCGAATGAGCGCAAATGCAGAATTATTAGCGCGCTTTGCACAACTCGACCTCCCTGTGGCGGTGCTTGATTTGGGAACCTTCGATGAGCTGATTGAACATACTGAGGTGATTGGGCAACTGCTTGGAAAGGCAGAGACGGCGGAGGCAGTGTTGGCGAATTGGAGTCAGCGATTAAGCAAACTCGATGAGCAAGCTCAGCGCATTGTCACCCAACTCGAAGAGCCACCTATAGTTTTACTGCTGTATGGCTTGGATGGCTACTACAGTGCCGGCTCAGATACTTGGCCGGATAACATTTTTCAACGTGCTGGGGTGCGAAATCTGGCATCTGAGGCCGCATCTCCATGGCCGATGCTTTCAGTGGAAGCGGTTATCGCAGATGATCCAGATTGCATCATGATAGCCTCTTCGACCTCGCAAAGCTTCGATTCAAATACACGACGATACGATAGTATTCGGCGTAAACCGACGGCATTGTGGAAGGCTCTGACCTTAGATTTGGAGAAAAATATCAAACTAGCTTCTCCGGGGTTGTTCGTAGTGAACGGTCCTCGAATTATCGATTCCTATCAAGCGCTCGTCCTTCTGCTAGGCACGCTGATTCAAAACTAATCATGCTATGAAGACCTCAAACAAGACCATGATTCTACTCGCTGCCTGCTTATGTTCTGGTGGCTTGAATGCTCAAGTGGAAGAACTGGAGCCAATTGTATTTTCACCCCAGCGTTACAGCCTCGGTAGTGCCGATATAAGTGCGTCGGTGACGATCTTGGACTACGAAGATTTGTATCGATTTCCGACGCTGTCTCTCGCATCGATTTTACAAGATACCCCCGGTGTGAATGTTGCCGGAAATGGGGCCACAGGTGCCAATACCTCAGTGTTCATTCGAGGAACTGAAAGTGATCACGTCCTGTTTGTAGTCGACGGAATACGTATTAATGACGTCAATACAGCGTATCAAAACCGGCTGGGAGGCTTGCCGCTCGGAAATATCGGGACCGTGGAAATCGCGCGAGGTCCGCATAGTGTGGTCTATGGCTCCGATGCTATTGGAGGGCTGGTATCGATTAACTCTAGAAAAGGAAGTGATGATCTTCCTTATACGTTCTCTGGACTTGCTGGGAGTAATGATACCTGGGCCTTATCGACCGATGGTGGGGGTCAAAGCGGAAAGCTTGCTTACAGCTATGGATTCAGTGCTTACAACACAGAGAATGAGCGCCCAAACAATGACTTCGAGCAGTTTGCTGGGGCTTTGCGCTTCGACTACGCCCTGAACGATACTTGGGAGCTTGGATCCACCTTGCGCGTGTATGACCAAACCTACGGCAGCCCCAATTCACGCTTCTTTCCAGATCCTGATAACGAAGATTCAGAGACTGGCCTCTTAGCCACGGTATTCGCCAAGGGAGCTTTTGAGGATTTCAATTTACGCCTCATTGGAGGGGTTCAGGATCGCGAGTTTGTGAGCCTAGACCCTACCTTCGATTCGCGAACGGATATTGAAAATAGCCGCTGGGTTCTGGACCTGCAAGCGGATGGTACTTGGGGCAATCATACTTTGGTATCTGGTGTGAATCTGGATCAGTCGGAGAATTTTTCGTCGGGCTTCGGTGCGATTGACGAGAACCAGACCTATGTTGGGATCTTTCTGGAAGATATTTGGGAGGTCACTGAGAGTTTCACTTTGATCAGCGGTGTCCGTTGGGATGATTTCGATACATTTGGGAGCGAAGTCACTTGGAAGACGGGGGCAGTGTATTCAGTGATTGATGACATTTTAGTTTTGCGCGGAAATCTAGGTACTGGATTTCGAGCGCCTAGCTTCATTGATCTTTACGCGGACAGTTCATTTTTCGTGGGAAATCCCGATCTCGACCCCGAAAAATCCTTGGGCTGGGATTTGGGTTTCAGCCTCTACGCCCTGGAAAGTAAACTCGAATTTTCCGCCGCTTATTTTAGAAACGAGCTGGAAGATCTGATTACTTCTGATTTTTCAGTCTTCCCGGGCACTAGCATCAATCTTGCGGAGGCCCGCACCGAAGGTGTCGAGCTAGCGGTCGGTTACACTAGTGATAATTGGGGAGTGGTTTCTGCAAATTATACCTGGTTAGACGCCCGCGACGAGCAGTCTGATTTGAGGTTGCTGCGACGTCCTGAACATACCGTTGGGTTCGATTATTCGGTAGATATTTATGACTTTGGCTTCATCCTATCGGGCACCTGGGTGTTGAACCGCGAGGACATTGATGGTGCGACATTTGCGCGAATCGATGGCGAAGACTATTTTACAAGCGACTTGGTAATTTCCTATGACCTCACCGAGACGGTGGCGTTGCGTGGTTCAGTGACCAATTTGTTTGATGAGTCGTATGAGACTGCGCATGGCTTCCCTACGCTGGGGCGCGCGTACTACGGCCAGGTTGTCATATCGTTCGACTAGTTTCCAGTGTCTCTACTTTTTAAATGAGCATGCGTGTTTCCATTGAATTGGTTCCTCGGAAGTTAGAGAAACTTGCCGAGGAGGCTAAATCTCTATCCTCGGAATTTCCGATGTTGGACACCGTCAATATCCCGGATTTGAAGCGGATACCCCTGCGTAGCTGGAACGCATGTTCGCCTCTGAAGGCATTCTTTAGCTCGGCGATTCCCCATATTCGTGCATGGGATTTTGATTTAGAAAACGGTGCGAAATCGCTCTGCGAGGCAATTCAGGAATTCGAAGAAGTACTTGTAATCAGCGGAGATCCCGATCCCAATCAGCCCGTTGAGCGGACTCCAGACCACTGTCTCAAAACAATAGCGAAAATCCGCGAACTGTATCCGAAAAAGCGAGTATTTGCCGGACTCGATCCTTATCGAAATGGGATGCAAGACGAATTTGAATACGTAAAGAAAAAGATCGAAGCGGGTGCATGCGGGTTGTTCTCACAGCCATTTTTCTCGATCGATTTGCTTCGAGCCTATCGCGATCTCCTCCCAGAAAATATTGACATCTTCTGGGGTGTGTCACCGGTCATGAGTGAGCGTAGTAAGGCCTATTGGATCGATATCAATAAAGCTCTATTTCCAAGAAAATTTGAGTTTTCAATCGAAGGTAATCAAAAGCTCGCACAGAAGATTTTTGAAGAAGTCCGTTCCAACGGAGATAGCATTTACTTTATGCCGATCCGCATGGATGCCTCCGAGTATCTAAGAGGCGTCCTCGGAAGATCCTAGGTCAAAAAGGCTCTGAGAGCAGGGACTAGCGACCGTTGCGGACCTTCTCCTTGGATCGTTCCTTTTCTTCTTCGAGAATCAGTTTTTCGTCTCGGAGTTGTTTTTCCAACTGCGATAATTCTTCGAAGTTTCCCGAGGCTTCGGCTTCGGCAATTTTCGGATTGAGGAAGACTTCGCGTTCAGCAAGTTTAGCGGCAAATTTGTTGTCTATTTCGGCAATTTCCGCCTTCTGCTGCTCGCTTAAATTCTGGTCAGGTTCCTCAGAACGCAGTCGTTCCATAGCTAGCTCGTAAGCACTTTTCATATTCGAGAGGGTAAGCAGAGTATTGAGTCGATCTCAAGCATTCAAACTCATGGTAATTGTCCCAATAGCTTCAATTGCCAGGAGTAGGAGAGTCCGTAGATGATAGCGGGCGTGCAAGCGATTGCCAGGTGGACGAGTTTTATGGGCACTAACCGGACCCGAAGGAAATATAGATAGCCTAGACCGGTCATGATGCAAAGCAGTGGCAGATGATAGGGGTCTGCCACGCGATTGAGACGAATCATGATCGGCCAGGTGCTCCAACTATCCGTTATGAAAATTGCGATGTTAGCGCCGATGCCTGGGATCTCGAGGAGTGTGGAAGCCTTTGGAAATATGACCACTAAAGGAGCGATGATGATGATCGAAAACAAGGTTAGCATCCCAACAAACACGACGAAGGTGTTTGTCAGAATCCCAAATGGAGCGATTGCGCCAAAGTTTGCCAAAATCCAGGGTGCACTCCCAATGAATGCGGCGAGGCTGATACAAAAACTGTTAACGAATCCACGTTTGATACGACGTCGATACCATTTCACGAGTCGAGAGGGCCGGGGCGCCTCGAATTCAAGCATCCAGCGATCTGCGATTTTAATTAATGGTATGCCAATGAGAAGGATTGCTGCGACCACCGAGAAGGAAAGGGCAAAGCCGAGACTGTGAAATGCACTCGGACTGAGCCATAGGTAGAACAGCGCACACGCGACGAGTGTGGCAAAGCTTTGCTGTCGCCTCTGGGCAATTCGCCCAACGTAGAAAAAAATAAGAATCGCAAATGCGCGCAGGGCGGAGGGCGGGGAGCCGGTGATTAAAATAAAAGTGCCGGTCAGAGACACTGCCAAGGTCGTGGCAGCATTTTTAGGGATTCTTAAGATGCGAGCCCCTTTTTTCAACATCATGAAAATTGCCAAGATATGTAAGCCGCTGATAGCGAAAATATGGAGCGTTCCGGTCTCAAAGAAGCTGCGATGAACCGATTCGCTGAGATAACGGGTATCTCCCAGGCTCAAGGCAATGAGAACCGCTGCGGTATCGGGTGATCCTGCAAAGTGATGATTGAGCCGATCAATCCAGTGATAACGCAGATATGACAGAAAGGATCGAGTGCTTCTTAAGCCGAATTCATCCACGGATATCGGCGAAGCTGAATCGATTTGGAGGCGGTGGCTTACACCAATTTTGCTGAGGTATTTTGAGAAGCGGTTCGAAGTGAGCGGAGAAACGACGCCCTTAATCTTGAATGTTTGACCTTCTCGAACTTTCAGGTCGGCAGCGCTCTTAGGAGAGAAGTCAAAATAGACCTTACGCTTTTCAAAATAGCTTTGTTCGATCGGAGTTTTGAAGGTGAGGGCAATGCCACGGGTGTTTTGGGATGGTTCAGGGAGACCGTATATTTTGAGGATTTGGATATTTACAGTGATTTCCCGAGGGGGTGCCTCATTTGGAATATGGCGCCCCGGATTCACCTCTTGCGATCCTTCGTATCGAATGGTCGCGAACACACCGATGAGGAGAAACCAGAGGATGCTGGAGCCAGTCCGATCCTTTAGGAAGACGAGGGCGCAAAGCGAAGAAAGAGTCCAGGCTATGAGGAGCGCGTAATCAATCTGAACCCAGAGTTGATTTTCGGAAGCGATCAAATAGCCGAGTAAGGTCGCGATGAGCCCGATACTGAGAGGGCTTCGAGGATTGCTCAGGGATTCTGGCTCGAAAAATCGCATATCGCCTCCAGCAATACGTGAAATCCATACGATTTTTCTTTGGAAATCTCGATTTCCATGAGCATCCTATACAGGCCTTATGAAATCACCTGAAAATCAGCCAAATCTCTTTTCGGAGCCGACGAGCCGCCCGGGTGATTCTGAAGAAGGAAAGCGATATCGTCCGCTCGCAACACGGATGCGCCCGAGATCTATCCGCGATGTGGTCGGACAAAGACACATACTGAGCGAGGGTGCATTACTACCACGCTTAGTAAGCAATAATGCGTTTGGCAGTTTGATCTTTTATGGGCCACCGGGTTGCGGTAAGACGACCCTTGCGGAGGTGATCGCTTCTGAGACTGGAGCCAAGTGTGTCCGGTTGAACGCAGTACTTTCGAATGTCGCAGAGTTACGCGATGTGTTGCGTGTTGCACGCTATGAGCCTGGGGAGACTTTAGTGTTTATAGACGAAATACACCGCTTTAATAAATCCCAGCAGGACTTACTGCTACCGGATGTTGAAGCGGGAAACATTCGGCTGATCGGTGCGACGACGCATAATCCGGGTTTCTATGTGATTCAGCCACTCCTGAGCCGAAGTCATCTATTCAAATTAGAACCGCTTGGCATTGATGAAATGTTGCCCGTATTGAGAAATGCACTCTGTGATGAGGTGAACGGTTTAGGCGCGCGTCGAATGGAAGCTGCAGATGCGATCCTGCTCGATATTGCTCGTATTGCAGATGGGGATATGCGTCGTGCCTTGAATGCTTTGGAGACCATAGTCATGAGTCTACCATTACGCTCGACAGTGGACTCTGAGGCGATCTCGATTTTCGCGCAGGAGCGTCAGATTCGTTACGATGCCAATGAGGATGAACACTACGATACGGCGAGCGCATTCATTAAGAGCATTCGAGGCTGTGATCCGGATGCAGCCCTTTACTGGCTGGCCAAGATGTTGATCGGTGGGGAGGATCCGCGATTCATTGCGCGGAGGCTGGTGATTGCGGCCAGTGAAGATATCGGCCTTGCCGATTCTCGTGCCCTTGGGGTAGCCGTTGCATGCTTCCAGGCTTGTGAGTTGATAGGCTTGCCGGAGTGTGAATATAATCTCGCGCACACGACACTCTTTCTAGCGACTTGCCCGAAGAGCAATAGTGCCACCCTTGCGATCTCCAAAGCGAAACAAGCTATTCGTGCGGGCCCGATTCAAGAAGTTCCAGTTTGGATCCGCGACAAACATGGCGCTGCAAATCGACAAGCAGGCAATTCGAAAGACTATCGCTATAGTCACCATTTCCCCGGCGGGATCTCAGGGCAGGAATATCTCGTTGAGCCTCTAGATTTGTATGAGGCCAAAGATGCGGGGGCTGAGGGTGCCATCGCTCAGCGACTCAAAGAGTGGAAACGCCTAAAGCATGAGATTCAGGCAGGTGAGCGGTAGGTGAATTTAGAGATTCCTTACGATAGCTTTTGCGACCCCCTGGATGACGAGGTCTCCGATCGGGTGTAGCTCCGGGTAATTTGGATTTTCCGCTTTCAAATAAGGCGTGCTACCGAGGTTTTGTACAAAGCGTTTGAGGGTGGTCTCGCCATCGATCAGAGCGGCCACAACGTCGCCATCTCTTGCTGGGCGTGGCTCAATCACGACAATGTCTCCATCAAAAATACCGGCGTCTATCATACTTTCGCCCCGGACTTTTAGGGCGAAAGATCGTCGATTGCGAATGGTGTTGGCGGTCTGTTCGTCTACCTGAAGCCGGGTGATTTCTCCGGCCGGTTCGACTCCATCAGGATAGCCGGCGGCGATCTGACCGAGTAGCTCGACATCCAAGTCGATGACGTTCATCGAGTCTTCAGGTTTCTCCTCCAGTTGATGTGTGATACGGAAAGTTCGGGCTTGGCCGGGAATTCGGGAAATATACCCCTTGCGCTCCAGGGCTCTGAGGTGACCAAAGACTGCGTTGGTACTTGCAAAATTAAAGTGTTCCTGAATTTCGCGAATACTGGGCCAGAATCCATTCTGCTTCAAGTGAAGCTGGATATACCCGATTATCTCTTGTTGACGGATTGTGAGGTCTTTCATGATGGGCAAAAAATGTGAACATATGATTATTTGTTACTTTGTTCACTGTTGGTCAAGTGAAGAAGTCAAAGTTTTCCCTCGCTCACTATGATTATTGAACCTTTTACTCTATCGATCTTTCTTTATCCCGTATGACTGACCCCGAAAACCAAGAGCCTCTGGAGTTTAATAGCTTAGCCGGCTCGTTGTTGCTGGCTCATCCAAGTCTGGACGATCCCAATTTTTGCAGATCGGTCGTATTAATCTCCGCGCATTCGCAGGATGATGGAGCCCTTGGGGTCGTAATCAATCGGCCTATGGAGCAGTCGTTAGCGCAGTTCGATGGTGGATTTTCTTATTCTGAACTTTCTGAGGTGCCTCTTTATATTGGAGGCCCCGTTGCATCGCGAGAGCTTATTCTGACGGCTTGGCAATGGCGTTTGGAAGAGGGTCGTTTTCAGCTTCACTTTGGAGTTTCTCCAGATCGAGCGAAGGAGTTGGCTCTACAGAACCCCGATATCGATCTTCGGGGTTTTGTCGGCTATGCGGGTTGGTCGAGCGGCCAGCTTGAGGAGGAACTGGAGCAGGGGTCCTGGGTTGTCATTCCGGTGAATGGAGGAGCGATGGATATTGAGGATACTGAGGACCTTTGGCGCGCGTTGATCGGGCAGGTTAGCCCAGAGTTGAGATTGATGGCAGAGGCACCCGATCATCCGGAGCTGAATTAGCCGGCAAACCCCCTAGGCCTCATGAAAGCTCTCAAGATAATTTTTGTCGGATTCGCGATATGCTTCGTGCTGGCAATTCTTGCGGTAGCATCGCTGTTCACCCCTCCGGTCCAGAAATCTATATTCTTAGCATTGGCTTCGGCGGTCAGCGATGTGCGAGATGTTTCGATAGATACGATCGAAGTAGACCTTGCTGGGGTTGAAATTGAAAATCTGAAATTTGAAACTGATCAGGGAACATATTCGGTAGCATCCGCGCGTTTTGACGCTCCACTGATCGACCTGTTGACGGCGCCCAGGGCGGAAATTTCCGAGCTAAAACTCAATGGGTTTGTGCTAGACCTGAATGATCTTCCCAAGAACGCAGAGCCGGTCCCAGTTGAGCCGATGGAACCTGCGGCCTTTCAACTGCCATCTTTAACTGATTTCGACGCTTTTGAGCGCAGGAGCGTTTTGCACGGCTCTGGAGATCTCACTATCATTTTGAGCGAGAGCGAAACGCTCAAAGTAGCATTTGTCGCGCGCGATTTCGTTCCTGGGAGCGAGGGGCGTTTAATACTTGATTGGCATTGGGCTCAACCCGCAGTTGTGGCAAGCCTGGGAGAGGAGCGTGAACTTGCGGGTATTTTTGAATTGAGTGCCGTTATCAGCTCCCAAGGCGTTCTTCAGAGACTCGACATGAATTCCGAATTGAATCTAGCGGTAGAGGGTCGTGCTGTGGATCCCCTTAAGCTCGCAGCTTCGCTCGAAGATTCAAATCAAGGTTTAATTTTGGATTCGAGGATCCTGTTTTCGAAAGCAGAAGACTCTGAGAATGAATTGCTGGCGGGTGTCTTCGAGATTCCGAGTAAGTTAGACAAGGTTAAGTATCGTGGGCAGTTATCGCTCGATTCTCAGACATTGAGTCCACTGATGGAAGTTCTTGAGATGACGCTCCCTGATTTTCAGATCGACTCTGAACTCGCCGTGGAATTCAAGCAGGAGAGCGGAGCC